>JABHAA010000101.1 GCA_018674495.1 Rhodospirillaceae bacterium
ATCACTGTCCGTCTTCATATAAATTGGAACAAACACGGGCCTGATTTAAAGGAGGATCTGGCTCATCTGTTTCAAGATATTAAGCGGCGTATTTGCGGTGTTGCAAGCGCCGGGTTTCCATCGTTTTCCGTTTGATCCTTTCCCTTTGCTTTAAAATGGATATCCCCCGCCCGAAGTAGACGTCGGCGGGGGTGAGATTATTGATGCTCTCGTGGTATCGCTGATGATTGTAATGATCGACGAATGCTTCGATCTGAGCCTCCAGGTCTGCCGGGAAGAAGTAGTTGTCCAGCAGGATGCGGTTCTTCAAGGTCTGGTGCCATCGCTCGATCTTGCCCTGGGTCTGTGGGTGATATGGCGCACCCCGGACGTGATCCATTTTCTTATCGCCCAGCCATTCAGCTAGCTCACCAGAGGCGTAGCTGGATCCATTATCAGATAACAGTCTCGGCTTGTGCACAACGTGGGCCTGATCACAGCCTGATGCCTGTAAGGCAAGATCCAGCGTCTCAGTAACATCACTCGTCTTCATGGTCGTGCATAGCTTCCAGGCAATGATATAGCGCGAGTAATCATCAAGGATTGTTGATAAATACATCCAGCCCCAGCCAATGATCTTCAGATAAGTGAAGTCAGTCTGCCACAGTTGATTGGTCGCCGTGGTCTTGTCTCTGAACTCATCAGCGGCTTTGATCACGACGAATGCAGGGCTGGTAACCAGATCAAGGGATTTGAGTAGGCGATAGACGGAAGCTTCTGAGACAAAGTATTTTTCTGTGTCTGTGAAGCGCACTGCCAATTCGCGGGGAGACAGCTCCGGCGCATCCAGCGCAAGATCAACGATGCGCTGGCGAACATCATCAGGAATACGATTCCAGACGCGTGACGGCCTGGGTGATTGATCTTCCAGAGCTTCCCGGCCAGCAACTTGATAGTGATCGTACCAACGATAAAACGTGGTGCGGGGAATACCCAGCTTATCCAACGTCTGTTTGATTGGCAGGTGAGAATGTTCAACAAGGCGAATGATCTCAAGCTTTTCAGATGCAGGGTATCTCATTCGGCGTCTCCCCCATCCGCGATCATGCTTTTTTTAAGAAGCCGCAGTTCCAATGTCTGCTCGGCAACGACTTCTTTTAACTCACGCGCTTCACGGCGCAGGGCAGTAACATCGCCCGTAGAAGCTGCACGGGCCGTATCACCGGCAAGCCGACGCTTGCCGGCCTCGAGAAACTCCTTCGACCATTTGTAATAAATGCTCTGGGCGATGCCTTCGCGTCGGCAAAGTTCGGCAATGGGCTCTTCGCCACGAAGGCCATCCAGCACAATACGGATCTTTTCTTCTGCCGAATATTGCTTGCGGGTCGCTCGGCGAATGTCCTTGATCGCCTTGGCTGCACCTGTCTGTCGTGTCTGCGATTTCTGTCTCATCTTCGTTCCCTTCGGTCTCTACGATGGGCCAGAAATCCTCTCTTATGCTATCCCGCTAATTTGTTCCATAGGCGCTGACGTTAGACAATCAGCCGTTGGCGAAATTAAAACGGTGGCGCGGGTTACACCCGCGGTGGTCCCGGGCGTGGTGGCCATATCGCACCACTGCGGCCACTGGGAATATGGCCGTTATGCATCCAACAAGAAAGCGCCGGCAAGTTCCGATGATCCATCGTTCGAACAAAAATGGTGGACCGGCAACGGCACCCACCCGAACTGGATTATTCCCAACGCTCCGGATCCCGTAAATGGACAGATGCGCTGGATGGACACGGTTGTTTCGGTCGAAAAGGCTTAGGCAATGACTGTCCAACCGCATCCTTCCGCCGACGCCGATCCGGCATCGCTCGCCGAGTTGGCGTGCGAACGCAGCAATCTCTATGGATTTTTCGCCGCAGTATTCAGCAACGAAGCTTCCGACGAGATGCTCGAGTTGATCAAATCGCCGGACTTCCTGGAGGCATTTTTCGATGCCGGCGGGCAATTCGATCTCGAATTTCTCCGCCGCACCAATGACCAGTTGCGCGAAGAGTTGGCGGTCGAGTTCTCGGCGCTATTTCTCGGCCCAGGCGAGCATATATCGCCCCACGAATCGGTCCAATCCAGTAGTGGTGGGGGCCGGCTATGGGGGCCCGAGACATCCGGCGTAAAGAATTTCATCGAGGCAGCGGGCTTCGAATATAAAAATAGCTACACCGGCCTGCCCGACCATATTGGTGTCGAATTTGAATTTATGGAGCAGATTACAAAGCAGGAATCCGAGGCCTGGCGGAAACAGGATTTTGAGGCAGCCGTGAATGTCTTGGACATCGAACAGACGTTCATGAAAATTCACCTGGCGGCCTGGGCGATCGAATTTTGCCGCAAAGTGACCAAAATGGCCGAACATCCGTTTTACGGCGAACTTGCAAAGCTGGCTTCGGAATTTTTGGAGTCCGAAAAAGACGAACTTCCCCGCCGACTGAAACTTGCCAGTGAAAAATTGGTCAATTAACAGTCGAGAAATGAATTCCGTGCTTGCCGCTTGATTTTTGAAATGCTCTGCCCCTGCAGAGCGGTCATTCCTCATGGCCGACCGGGTAATCCCTTGATAATATGGCGATATATTGCAGCAAGGTTTAAGCCGCATCGATTATCCCGTATACTGCGGAATAATCTCCATACCACCGCATTAATAAACCAGTACCACTTTTAAGGAAAAAACCCATGGCTGCTGCTTTCCGTATCTTATCACTGTTGCTAACCGTGATGCTAACCGCCGCCATGGTCTCGAACCCGCAAGCTGTCGATGATACCAGGGCTGGCGTTGTTACCCGTATTCAATCCTCGGCCATCGCCATTCAGGATGCGGCGCCGCGCGTTTTGGCTGTGGGCAGTTCCATTTTCATCAACGACATTGTCTCCACCGGCGCGGATGCCCGCGTCGATATCCGCATGATCGACGATACCGTGATCACGTTGAGCGCCCGCACCCAGTTTGTGGTCATGCAATATCAGTTCGACGGCGATCAGGGCGATGCGCTGTTGCGCTTGATTACCGGCACTTTCCGCGCCGTCACCGGCAAGATAGCGAAATTGGAGGGCCGGCCGTTCAAGGTGGTCACCAATGTCGCCACCATCGGCGTGCGCGGTACCGAATTTTGGGTTGGCGCCTTCAAGAACGTGCCGCATGTAGAGCTGATCGGCGGCGGCGGCGTCACGGTCGAGAACGCCGGCGGGCGGGTCGAGGTGACGCGCCCGGGCTGGGGCACCTTTATCAAGGACGCCAATACCAAACCCACGAAGCCCGAGTTCTGGCCCAAAACGATGAACGACATGGTCAAGGAATCGATGGCGTTTAAATAACCCAATGGTGGAAATATTTATCGACGCCGACGCCTGTCCGGTTCGGGACGAAATCATCCAGGTTGCCACTCGCCATGGGCTTAAATCATGGATGGTTTCCGATGGCGGCATTCGGCCCAGCGCCTCAGCTTTGGTGGAGCTGGTGATCGTGCCGCCGGCGCCGGACGCCGCTGATGATTGGATTGCAGAGCATATCAATAGCAATGATATCTGCGTGACCAATGATATTCCGCTGGCGGCCCGTTGCCTCGAACTCGGCGCGGCGGCGATCCGCCCGAACGGCGACAAATTCACCCATGACGGCATCGGCATGGCGCTGGCCAAGCGGGATTTGATGCAAGGGCTCCGCGATGCCGGCGAGATTACTGGCGGGCCCCGGCCATTTTCGAAATCCGACCGCTCGGCTTTTCTGGACGGGCTGGAAACCACCGCGCAGGCCGCATTGCGCGCCGGAGGCCCAGAGGGTTAGAAGATCGCCGCTTAAGGCACCTCACGCGCTTCGGAAGGCTCCCGGCGCTTGCGCCTCCGGGCTACGGCGGCGTCGCGCTCTTCCGGGGTGGCTGCGGTGCGGCTTAAAATGATTGCCGGGATAAGGCCGAGCAGCATCAATATCGCAAACAGCATAAAGCCGTCGCGGAAGGCAAGCATGTTGGCTTGGGCATAGACGGTCTGGTTAAGATAGAAAAATGCCGCTGGCTCGCGCACCGAATCGGCGATGCCGGCCTGTTCCAAAAGGCGGCGCATGGTATCGAGATATTGCAAGGTTTCCGGGTTGCCGGCGTTCTGGCTGGCGGTGAGCAACTGGCGGTAGGTTTGCAGCCTTTGCTCAACAAATATCGCCATCACGTTGACGCCGAACACCGAGCCCATGGAGCGGACGAAGTTCATTACGCCCGGCCCTTGGCCGACCAGATTTGCAGGCAGGGCAGCCAGCGATGTGGTCGACATGGGCGTGAACACCATGGCCTGGCCGACCCGGTGCATGACCAGCCAGCCGGCGAACACCCAAAAGGCGGTGTCGATATGGGCGCCGGTCATCAGGAGCCCGGCGAACGCCGTCACCGATAGCCCGATGATAAACATCCAGGTGGCATGGCCTTTGTCCACGAACTGCCCGGCTATGGGCATGGCAATCGCCATGGCGATGCCGGCCGGCATTTGCAGCAATCCGGCCTTGGTCGGAGTGTAGCCCTGCACAATCTGCGAGAAGATCGGCACGATATACATAATGCCGAACATGCCGGCGCCAAACAGGAACGAAATGATCGCCGCCATGGCGAAGCGCGGATAACTGAACAGCTTCAAATCCAGGAGCCGTTTGGGCGTGTAGAGCTGCCAGAACACAAAACCGGCGAAACTGAGCCCGGCAATCGCGAACATCGACAAAATTTTGTCCGAATACCAGCCGTCGGTGGCGCCGTTGGTGAGCGCCACCAGGAATGACGGAATGAAGACGATCATCAGGATATAGCCGATCCAGTCGAAGGGCGGGCGCACCGCTTCGGCATCGCGTCCTGGCAATAGGAACAGACCGGCGATACCGGCCATTGCCGAGATCGGGATCGGCACATAGAACACCCAGCGCCAGGACAATGCATCGGCGGTCAGTCCACCGACGAACGGGCCGAAGGCTGGACCCAAAATTATGATCATGCCGTAGATGCCCATCGCCCGGCCGCGCTTTTCGCGGGGATAGATCATGAACAAGGTACCCATGGCCAGTGGCTGGGTGATGCCGACGCCGGCGCCCTGCATGACGCGACCGAAGATAAGCTGATCGAAGCTGGCGGCGGTGCCACCGACGATGGAGCCGGCGATAAATAGCGCGATAGCCAGGAAATAGGTATTGCCGCGCCCCAGCCGGCGGATGAACCAATCGGACAAAAGCATCGATGAGGTGGTTGCCGCCAGATGCCCGGTGGTTAGCCATTGCGCCTTGTCCTGGCCAACCCCGAAGGCGCCCATGATATCGGGAATGACCACATTGATAACCGTCGCCGTCAGGATCGAGGCGATGGAGCCCAACGCGAGGGCAGCAGTGATAGCGTTGCGGCGGCCAACGCTGATATCGCTGGCCTCGCCCTGGGCCCGCCCGCCTGGGCCTGGACCGCTAGGAGCTGGGTTCGGGCTCTCGTCCTGGGATGACAATATCGATCTCCACCATCATGCCGGGGCGCAGGCGCCCGTCAATCTGGCCGATGGCGATGGTTATGGGAATGCGCTGGGTCACTTTGGTGAAGTTACCGCTGGGATTGGGGTTGGGTAAAAGCGCGAATTGGCTGGTCGCTGCATCGCCGATCTTGGTCAGCACGCCTTGTAGTTTGCGACCCGGAAAGGCGTCCACCGAAATCTTGACGGCAGCGCCGACGGCGACATCACGCAAATCTGTCTCGCGGATGTTGGCCGAAATATAAATTTTGTCGGGATCGTGGATCAGCATCATGCGTTGGCCGGGGCGTACAAACTCGCCCTTATCAACGAAGGTTGTGTCGACCACGCCGGAAATCGGGCTGGTGATATTGCGATCACCGATATCCAGGCGCTGCTGTTCCAGTTGCGCCTGGACCCGGCGCTCCTCGGCGCGCAATTGCTGGATACGGCTCCTCAGCACGCCAGCCTCGGCGCCGGCAGCGCGCGCCTCGGCCAGGAGCGAGGCATTGGCATTGCCCTCTGCGCGGGCCAGGCGGAGGTGTTCCTCCGCATCGTTATAATCCACCTCGGTCTTTTCCAGGCGGGTTTGCGAGACAATGCGCTGGTGCGCCAAGGCGCGGATGCGCCGGCGCTCGGAGCGGTGCAGCAGCACTTGTTTTTCGGCCGCCTGGACGGCGACACGGCTGGCTTGGAGGCGGTGTTTCTGCGCGTTGGTGCGGTGCCGGGTCTGGCTGACGATCATTTCGGCCTCGGCGGCGACGGTGTTTTGTTCGGCCTTGATCTCGGCGATGCGTGCCTGCAAAGCCTCCAGTTTGAGCTTGGCGTCGCGGCCATCGATGCGCACCAAAATGTCGCCGGCTTTTACATGATCGCCTTGAGCTGCGGCGCGTTCCACCACCCAGCCATCGACGCGGCTGGCGATAGCGATCATGTCGGCGGAGATGCGAGCATCGTTCTCATACACATGGGCGGCGCGAAATTGTAGCCACTGGGTTCCCCAAACGCCGCCCGCCGCCAGCGCCGCCACCAGCAACGATACCCGGATGACCCGGTTAGCCCCCGATCCGAAAAGGCTGTTAAGCGGCATGGGTCTTTTTCTCCGGGCTTTGCGCCGCCGGCGCATTGTTGACGCGGATGGTATCGAAGACCCCCAAACAGGTCCGCAGATCCTCCGCCGATATGTCTTTCAACAGGGAATTCTGAACTTGATCGGCGATCGTTTGAATGCCGCGGATAGTTTTCTTGCCGGCGCTCGTGAGGTGAATGGTTTTTCCCCGCCGGTCGGATGGCGCGACGCGGCGTTCGATCAGCCTGCGCTCTTCCAGCGCATCCAACAGGGGAACCAGGCTCGGACCCTCGATACCCAAGCGGTAGGCCAGGTCCTTTTGTAGGTAGCCATTGCCTGCCCTGGAGACGAAAACCAGGGTGCGCCAAGTGGCCTGGCTTAGGCCGAGAGGGCGCAATTCGGCGTCAATGGCGCGCCGCCAGCGGTTGGAAAGCTCCAGCAATGACGGCCCGAACCCGCCAAGGTCCCCGCTTCGCTCAATTTGATCCGGCATTTGATATCCTGGCTAATAGATAGGTATCTAATTAATTGGCCATTATATATATGCGCACCGACCTATTGTCCAGCAATCGGGGCTTGGATGGATTGCCCAGCGATGCTGGGCAAGGACGGATTATTCGGGAAGGCCGCTGGCTTCCAGCAAATAGGATTTCAAGTGCCCAAGTAGGTTTTGGTCGACCTCGTCGGTCATGCTTTCGAGGATCGCGATGGCCTTTTCCGCTGGCATCGGCGGCTTGTAGACGCGCCGGTCGGTCAGCGCCGAGTAGATATCGACAATGGTCGCCATGCGCGCCAGCTCGTTCAACTTGCCGCCCATGAGGCCATTGGGATAACCGGTCCCGTTGACCTTTTCGTGGTGCTGCAGGGCAATGACCTGGATGCTTTCGGAAATATTGTTGGTGGTGTCGAAAATATCCTTGGTGTGATTGACGTGGGTTTTCATGATCACGAATTCGTCATCGGTAAGGCGGCCGGGCTTGTTCAAGATGCTGTGCGGGATGCAGCACTTGCCGAGATCGTGCATTAGCCCGCCAGACGACAGGATCAGAAGATCGTCACCCTTGATGCCGATGGAATGGCCGAGCAGTGACAAATAGATGGCAACGCGGAGCGAATGGACATAGGTGTAATCGTCATGATCCTGGACCGCGTTCAGCAATCCGGTGACCTGGTTATCGGTCACCGCCTGCACCAGCGGTCGGCAGCTTTCTTCGATCTTGGCCACCGGGATCGGTGCGCCGTGCTGGATCGAGCCGAAGCAATCGCGAAAAATGCCGACGGTCTCTTTCAAGACAGAGCGTTGCACTGGCGGCAATTGATCCCAGCTTTTCTCGACGCCGGAATTGACGGCCTCGGATATCTTGGTGCGCAGCAGGTTCCATTGGATTGGCTTGATCATATAGGCGGCTTCGCCGAGATAAGCGGTCTTTTGAACGAACGTCTCCTGCTGCTTGGATATCAACAGAAGCGACGGCATCATCTGCTTGCCGAGCCGTCCGCCCGCGCGCTCAAGGAATTTCATGCCGCCGATAGGCTTGATGTTTTCATCGACGATGAGCGCCAACGGGCGCCGGTTTTCAAGACCATCGAGCGCCTTGACGGCATCGCTTTCGACGGTCACATCAAAATCCGTCGCTAGAACCGAATAGAGTTCGGCGCCCAACTCGGCATCGCCGGTAACGAAGCTTATCGGTGTCTTATCACTCATACATTTGTAAATGGGCGCAAAAACCCGTTTACGCAAGCGTCACGGCAATCAGTGCCACTTCTATTGGGCCGCCGCATCCATCTGGCTTAGTTTCGGCATGATGGAACTGGTGAACCGGTCCAACGAGCCGATGGCATCACCGTGGGAGATGTCGCCGAAATAGAAATCGCAGATCAGATAGTTGAGGCCGAGCATATCGATCTGGCGTTCCAATTCCTCGCCAACCGTATCGACCGAACCAACGATCACCGAGCCGTTTTCCATGCCGGCGCTCACATCGGCCATGGTATCCTTGACGATGGCCGGGCCCTGAACCTTGTTTTCCCGCCACAGCTTGGCGAGGCTAGTGTGATAACGCCGGTAGGCGGGCTTGGCGATTTCCAGGGCTTTCTCGTCTGTATCGGCAATGACGATGTGGCGGTTGATGCCCTCGGCCATGCCGCCCGGGAAACTCGCATCCAGCCCCGGCTTGCCATTTCGTTTGGCAACGCCACCCCGAAACCCGTCCAGGCAGGCTTTGGCGTGTTCGCGGGCGCCGAGGGTGACGAAGTTATAGCCCATCTCGCCGATTGCCGCGCAACTGGCCGGGGTCGATGACGGATACCAAATGGGCGGATGCGGTGTTTGCAATGGGCGCAGCTCCATGGGCACGTCTTTGTATTGAAAATGCTTGCCGTCATGGTCGAGCATTTCGTGGGTCAGGCCGTAGACAACCGCCTCCAACGCATCCAGGAACACTTCTTTGGAGGTCTCCGGATCGACATTGTGGAAATTCAGCTCGAACGGTGAGACGCCGCGCCCGACACCGATCTGCATGCGCCCGCCCGACAGATGATCGAGGATGGCTATTTCTTCGATCAGGCGCAGCGGCGAATAGAGCGGCAATAGATAGACCAGCGGCCCCAGCTTGATGGTTGATGTGGCCTGCGCCACGGCGCCCAGATAGACACCCGGCACCGGCACCATGTTCAGCGGCGTGGCGTGATGTTCGGCGACGTGGAAGCAGTAAAAACCGGCCTTCTCGGCGGCCTGGACATATTGAATGCGCTGTTGAAACTGTTCCGTCAGAGCAACGTCCGAGCGGTCGACGTGATCGAATAATCCGAATTTCATGTTGATATCCTCCCCATTTGAATGTGCGGCGGGGCTGGCTCTGCGTCAAGGCCTGCCAAACCACCCGCAAATTTATATGCCAATTTCCCGGCGTAAAACTTGCGCCAGGTCAATTCCATCCATGACCCTCTGATGGCGGTCTTCCATGGAAGCACGTCCGATATCGTCGGTAAGGATGATCGATGGCGCGCTCTCCATCGAGCGCAATAATATCTCCCCGGCCTGGTCGCCGGTTAGGCCGGTCTCCTGAATCAACTTCCAAAACGGATGATCGGGATCGTTCTCCTCCGCGGTGCCATATTCTTCGGGCCGGTTGCGCCCCGAATTCCAGATGTTGGTATAGACGGCGCCCGGACAAAAAGCCGAAACGGTGATGCCGTCGGGCTCCAAATCCTGGCGCAGGCTTTCGGAAATCGCGACCACCGCATGCTTGGTCATGGCATAGGGGCCGAGCTTCAGTTTGCCGGGGCTAATCTGCAACCCGGCGATGGAGGCCACGTTGACCACATAGCCGCCATTGCCGCGCTGGCGCATGCCGGGCACCACAGCTTTGATGCCGTTCAGTACGCCCCAGACATTGACGCCCATGATCCACTCGAACTCTTCGTGGGACACTTCGTCGAGGGATTTGCCCATCACTTCGACGCCGGCGTTGTTGATCAGATATTGGATCGGGCCGAGGGCCGCTTCGGCCTCGGCGGCCGCCGCCGCCACGGCATCATAGTCCGCCACGTCGCAACGGATAGCGATGGTGTCGGCGCCAAGCCCGCTTACCTCCGCCGCCGCCGCTTCAAGCGGGCCCTCCTCCACATCCAAAAGCGCTACATTTGCGCCCCGCGCCGCGAAGGCGCGCGCCGTGCCGAGGCCTATACCTGACGCCGCGCCGGTCACCAGCGCCGTTTTGCCCGCAATTTCCATGGTCCAAATTCCCTAGCAGTCCGGTTTCATTCGGCCTCGCAATAGTGCAGGATACGGCTCGCAGCCGGAGAAGCGCAATGATCGAATTGAAGGAAATGTGCTATGTGCGCCTGGGCTCGGGCGATGTGGATAGCGCCGTAAATTTCGCCAAAGACGTCATCGGGTTGGAAGAGGGCGTCCGGGACGGCAACGCGGTCTATCTGCGCTCCGATGCGCGCGATCATACTTTGGTGTATTTCGACGGGGCCCCGGACGATCACACGGTGGCCATGGAAGTCGCAACCATGGCGGAATTGGACGCAGCGGGGGCCCAATTGAAAACCCTGGGGCTGACCGTCACCAACGGCAGCGACAAGGCTTGCGAAGCCCGCCGGGTCAAGGCCTTCATCAATTTCGCCGATCCAAGCGGCAATTCCATCGATTTGGTTGTACGCCCTTACTTTCACCGTGCGCGCTATTTTCCAACCCGCGATGCCGGCATCACCGGCTTTTCCCATATTGGGCTGCGTTCTTCAGACCCGGGCCGGGACGAGGCGTTTTGGGTTGAGAACTTCAATATCCGGGTATCCGACTGGCTCGGCGCCTGCGGGCTCTTAACCTTTGATCAAGTGCATCACCGCATTGCCTTGTTCCCATCCGATCATCCCGGCGTCCAGCATATCAATCATCAGGTGGAAGCCATCGATGATGTCATGCGCTCCTGGTATTTCCTTAACGAGCGCCAGATACCGATCCGCTTCGGCCCTGGCCGGCATCCCACATCGACGGCCATGTTTGTTTATTTCGCCGGTCCCGATGATATGACCTTCGAATATTCCACCGGCGTGCGCATGATCACCGATCCCGAAAACGACCGGCCGCGCCAGTTTCCGGCTGGCCCGGAAGCCTTCTGTATGTGGGGTGCCATGCCCGATATCCCTGAGTTTCAATAAGCGCCGGCAATGGCAGACGATATCCAAATCCGTGTCCGTAAAGCCGCCCGCGCCCTGGCCGGCGCCGGTCTGGTGCATGCCTACGGTCATTGTAGCCAGCGCATCGACGATAAAAAATTCCTGGTCTGCGCGCCCAAACCCATGGGGCTGATCGCGGCCGGCGAAGACGGCCATGTGGTGCCCATCGACGGCGACCTGCCGGATGGCGTCTTGGGCGAGGTGCGGATCCATCAGCATATCTACCGCCGCCGCGCCGATGTGGGCGGTATCGCGCGCACCATGCCGCCCAATGCGATGTCGCTTTCCACATTGGGTCTGACGCCCAAGGCCCGGCATGGCTTTGGTGCCTATTTTTATCCCAGCCCGCCCTTGTGGGATGATCCATTGCTGGTGCGCAATGATGAGGCCGCCGCCGGCGTCGCCGAAGCCCTGGGCGATGCGCGCGCCGTGGTGATGCGCGGCAACGGCGTGGTCAGCGCCGGCGATGATATCGAACAAGCGGTGGTTTTCGCCTGGTACCTGGAAGACGCCGCCAAGGCCGAATGGCAGGTCTTGCAGGCAAGCGCCGCCATCGATGCGGGCCGGGCCGAAGAAAAACTGTTCAACGCCGAAGAGGCCGAAATCCGCGCCGTCGGTTTAGGGCGCATCTATGAGCGCATGTGGGAGTTTCTCACCCACGGTGATCCCGAATGACGGTATGGTTCACGCTTGTGGGCGTCGGCGGCGCATCGGCGCCCGATTTGATGTCCGCTACGCTCCCGACAGGCATCTCCGCCGCCGCCTGGGAAACCGTGTCGGGCGGCACCGCGCTGGGCGTTATCGAGGCGCCGGAATACCCCTGGATGATCGCCGCCGAAGGGGACGATCAGGATCAAGTTCGGGGCGCGTTAGCGCGCATCTTAGAGGCGGTGCCTTCCGCCGAGGCAGGAACGCCGGAAATGTTCGAAGAGATTTACCGGCGCGGTGACGCCGCCGATATCGGCGGCGATGGCCGTGATCTCTTCTATGCAAGGGTCACGGTGCGCGAAGCCGTGTTGGAGCCCCTGAACGAGTGGTACAACAACGTGCACCTCCCCGAAGTCGGCGACGCCGGCTTGGTGGCCGGGCGGCGTTTCCAATCGTTGGATTTCGCACACACATTCCTAGCGCTCTATCGGCCAGAAAGCCTGGATGTGCTGCGCAGCGCCGCCATCGACGCGGTGCGTGGCCTGGGTGGGTTTGAAGGCGACGTCACCGAATTCTCCCGGCTCGAAGCGCATTCTTGGGACCGATGCTTCGGAGCATTGGAATAACTATTTAACCCTCGACGCCTTCCAGCGCCGTATAGGCGTCTTGCCAACTGTGTTCTTTCGGAAATGTCCAGGACGCGGACTGAGCGAAGCGGTAGGGAATGTCTTCGCTTTGGCCGGTGGGCAGGATTCCATTTTCAAGATCGCGCACCCGCTTGAGCAAGCCTTGGCGGGCCCGGATTATCGCCAGGTCGGACGGGATCAAGCGCTCCACCGTTCGGTCGGCGATGGGGCCTTGGGCCTCCTGCATGGCTGTGTCCTCGTTGCTGATGCCGGCGATGCCTGTGAACGAGCGCCCATCCCGCATGGCTTCGCGGTCTTGGTTGTGCTGGTTGCCGACGTTGGCCAGGGTATAGTAGCCGCGCTCCAGATCGTGGATGCCGGACACTTCTTTAAGGAGCGGCACGTCGAGAACGTCGGTCGGGCTATACCAGATGAACCAGACCCAGGTGGTTGTGTCGTCGATGGGCGTAAATCCATTGACGAAGCGCGGCACGCCCGCATGTTCGGGCACCGAGGCGAACCACGGCGCGATCCAGGTAGTGATACGCGCATAGGCGTTGTTTTCGTCGGCATTGCGCAGCGCCGCAATGCGCATCCCGGTTTCGGTCAACTCCACCTCTAACGTCGGCGCCCGGTCGGCGACCAGCAGATCGAACATGTCGGTCTTTGAGCGTGGATGAGTTGGAAACAAGTCTTTCGAGAGCGAGCCTGCGTGCAAAGACCCGGCGTGGGAGGAGTCCAGCCCGCCCTCAAGGCATTGCAGATAGTTGCAGTTGATGCGGACCTTGGATGCGGCCCGCTGGTTCTCGGGCACAGTTGTCCAACCCATGGGCGGCGGCGGCGGCGCCTCGTCGGGTGATCCCAGATATCCCCATACAATGCCGCCCGCTTCGTGCGTCGGGCACCAGCGGTGGCTAATCTTGTCTTTTGCGGTACCAGCGGGATCGTTCGGCATCTCGGCGATGCGGCCCTCGCCGTCCATGACCCAGCCGTGATAGAGGCAGCGTAGCCCGCAGCCCTCGTTACGGGCGTAAACCAAGTCGACCTGCCGGTGCGGGCATTTTGCGCCGATGATGCGGGCTTTGCCCGATGCATCGCGAAAAGCAACGAAATCCTCGCCCAGCGCCCGGACCGGCACCGGGGCGTCCTTTGCCTCGGTCAATTCCTCGGTGAGCAGAAGCGGCATCCAATAGCGCCGGTACAATTCGCCCGTCGGCGTTCCTGCACCTACCCGTGTCAGCAGCTCATTGTCTTCTTTACTCAGCATTGCGTTCTCCCTGGCCGCCGATTAACAGGCGGCGGTGACCATAATCTCGACCAGAACATCTTTAGTCAGCTCCACACCGACGCAGGCGCGGGCCGGCGGATGGGCCGGGTCCATCCATTCCATCCAGGCTTCGTTCATCTGGTCTTTGAGGGCCTGATCGGAAACATAGACAACGGCGCTTAATATGCGGTTCTTGTCCGAGCCAACGCCGCCCAAGATAGCGTCGATCTTGGTCAGCACATCGGCGGTCTGGCCCTTCATGCCGGCCGATTTATCGTCGGCGACGATGCCGGAAAGATAGGCGATGCCCTCATGAATAACGGCGCGGCTGTTCCAGTTGCCTGGCTGAATTCTCTCGATGCTCATGGCCCTACTCCTTTTCCAGATGATCGCCCCGATGGGCGAACAGGTTCTCGTCCGAATATCCCATTGTTTCCGGTCGGCCCTTGCCGATCATAACCTGAAAATAGACCGGCTCCAGGGATTCGTTCTGAAAGCCGTGGACAACGCCGGCTGGGCACGCGGCGCATTCCCACGGCCCGAGGACCGTTTCGATATGTTCGCCCGTAGCCTCGTCCTCGAAGAATACCGTCAAATGGCCTTGCAGGACGAAAAAGATTTCCTCCGCCTCGTGGGTGTGGGACGCATTGCCCTGGCCGGGCTCCACATACATGATGGAAAGGGTGAAGTTGCCGGGCGGAATGGCGGCGCCGTCGTCGTGTTTGCCCGATCCGCCGGCGCCGATGAAGCGGTGCTGGGCGCGCTTATAGCCTTCGATCTTGGCATCTTCGAAGGCCGCCCAATCGGCCTTGATGTCGCGAAACCGGCGTATGTGGCGGTCCGCGATATCGGTGATGGCGACGCCTTCCAAATCGGCGCGTCTGGGATGACGGGCGGTGATGTTCATGGCGAAATACCTCTCATATGTCGGCGGGCCTTATCCAAACGGCGGTGTCGTGAAACGCGGCGCCGCCACTGGGCTTGGCGGGCCGTGAACTGGTCAACAGATTGATGCCGATGCCTTCGATAAAGGCGCCGTTCGGCCAGACGCTTTCGACGATCACGACGCCCGGCTCGGCGCCGCCGAATACCTCCACATGGATGGCCAGATCGCCGCAGCTGTTGCCGAGCCGGACCACATCGCCATCAATGACGCCCAGTTCTTCGCAATCGGCGGGCGCCATCTTCACGGTCGGGCGCACTTCCTGGGATTGGGAGGTTTTTGTCTCGGTGAATGTTGTGTTGAGATAATTGCGCGATGGCGCCGTGACCATGCGGAAGGGGCGCTCCGCATCAGCCTCGTCGATAATATCGGCGAAATCGGGGAGTTCCGGCATGCCCTCCAGGTCGTCGCCGATGGAAGCCCAATCGGCGCGAAAATGAAACTTGCCGTCGCCGTGGCCAAATCCGTTCAGGCAGTGGGATGTTTCGAAATCCGGCGCAACGTCAATCTGGCGCGATTCTCTCATTGCGTCGGCGCTGCCAAAACCGGATTTTTTCAATGCCCCGTCGATCATCTCCCAGGCGCTTGATTGAAAGGCGGGATCGTCCGCCCCAAGCCGTTTTGCCAGCGCCGCGATCAGATCATGATTGCTGCGCGCTTCGCCCAATGGCGCAATCACGCGGGGGCCGATCTGCAACTGGGTATGGCCGAAAGACGTGTAGAGATCATCATGCTCCAGGAACGTGGTGGCCGGCAGGACGATATCGGCAAGCATGGCGGTATCGGTGAGAAACTGTTCATGCACGGCAAGGAACATATCATCGCGCATCAGCCCTTTGCGGACACGCCCCGATTCCGGTGCCACTGCGGCGGGGTTGGAGCTCTGCACCAGCATCGCCGTAACGGGCGGGCCATCCCCAAGTAGCCCGGTATCGCCATCCAGGATCGGGCCAAGCCGTGACATGTCGAGCCAGCGGGTATCGGTCTCGGGCCCATGGATTTCCGACACATCCATGGGAAACTGCCCGGCAGTCGCCGAATAAAGCCCGCCGCCTGGATACTTCCAGGCGCCCGTGACGGCAGGCAGACTGCTAACCGCATGGATGTTGGCGGCGCCGTTGCGCGACCGCGTAAAGCCGATACCCATTCGGATCAGGGCGCGCTGAGTGGCGCCGTAATTTTGCGCAAATTCCTCGATCTCGGTCGCCGAAAGCCCGGTGATGGCAGCTGCCCATTCCGGGGTGCGGGTCTTCAAGTGCGCCTCCAGCGCCGCCGGATCGTCGGTATATTCGGCCATGTATTCGTGATCTGCATGGCCGTCCCGAAACAGGCAGTGCATGACCGCGGCGGCCAGCGCGCCGTCGGTTCCGGGCCTGAGTTGCAGATGCGTATCTGCTAGGCGCGCCGTTGCCGAGCGGTATGGATCGATGACCACCAGCTTGGCGCCGCGCTCTTTGCGGGCGGCGCTGATATGGGTCATGAGATTGACCTGGGTGTGAACCGGGTTCGAGCCCCAGACAACGATAAGGTCGCTGTCCCTAAATTCGAGCGGATTGACCGACAGCATTTTGCCCATCCCGGCCTTGGCACCCTGCTGAAAAATCCAGGCGCAAATGGTGTCCAACTGGCGCGAATAGCCCATGGCATTGCGGAGGTGCCGGGTGCTTCCTTTCTGCACCAAACCCATGGTGCCGCCGTAATTGTACAGCCAGACCGTTTCCGGCCCATGTTTGCGCGCCGCCGCCGTAAAGCGTTCGGCGACGATATCAAGCGCCTCATCCCAGGATATTTCTTCGAAATCGGCGCGCGTAGCTGTGGGTGATTTTTTGCCCTTGCGGCGCAAGGGCTTGGTCAGCCTTTCTTCGTGGTGCACCCTTTCGGCGTAGCGCGCGACCTTGGCGCAGACGACGCCGGCGGTATAGGGATTGTCCTTGGAGCCGTGCACGCGCCCGACACGACCGTCCGCTTCCATTTCCACATCAAGCCCGCACGCGCTGGCGCAATCATGCGGACAAACCGAGAAGGCTGTTGAACTCGCCATTAGCGTGGCTCCAATCGCTTTCTATGACCGCTCATAATAGACATTCGGCCCATTTAGGAAAGTGTCTGCATATGGAAATGGCGTCGCACCGCAAACGAGAAACCATTTGAATGGCAGTCCGATTGGGCTAACGTTGGGGCATCTTTTGAGCCTTACATAGTACCAGGGGAAATGTCATGGATTTGGGACTGAACGGAAAACGGGCCATCGTCACCGGCGCCAGCCGGGGTATCGGCAATGCGGTTGCGCTTGCCTTGGCGGGCGAGGGCGCGCGGGTTTGCGTGACCGCGCGCAACGCCGAACTGCTGGACGAAACGGTTGTCGCCGTCAACGCCGCCGGCGGCGAAGGCATGAGCCTCCCCGCGGATCTGACCGAACTGGATGGCTGCACGTCGGTGGTCGAGGCGTGTGCGGCAAAATGGGGCGGGGTGGATATATTGGTCAACGTGGCCGGCGCGGCCAAGGGCGGCGATATCTTGAACCTGGACGCGGAGCTGGTGACCGATGCTTTGTCACTCAAATCCTTCGGCTATCTGCGCATGGCGCAGGCGGTGATCCCGCATATGCAGGCGAACAAGTGGGGCCGTATCGTCAATATCGGCGGCGGCGCGGGGGCAAGCCCGGCGCGTGGCAATATCCCGACCTCCATCGCCAACGCCATGGTGCTCAACACCACCAGGGCGCTCTCGGACGCGGTGTCGGGGGACGGTATTTTGGTCAACGTCATCAATCCGGGCCTAACCAATACCCAGCGCGCGCGCGACGTCCAGCAGGCAAACGCCAATAAGGCGGGCGTCAGTGTCGAGGATTTGCTGATAGATCTGGGCTCGAAGCTGCCTGCCGGGCGCATTGCCGAACCCGAAGAGGTCGCCCGCGTCGCCTGCTTCTTTGCGTCCGATGCCTGCTCCTATGTGTTCGGCTCTTCGGTCTATATGGATGGCGGCCAGCGCCGCTCGACACCTTAAAATCCAAGCGAGGGAGGACCTTACATGCCCCGCATGACGCAAGATTTGTTGATGGTCGGCAGCATACCGCTGCCGACGGCTTCCGATGTTTTCACCACCTGTTCGGATATGTTTGGCGAGCATTTGCCGTGCGTGCCGGACGGCGAGGTGGGCCCGCGCCTGGTTTGGGTGAGCTATCTTTATGAGCGTTTCAAATCCTTGCCCGAAGTGGAGTTTCAGCCGATCCCGCCGGAGATGCGCGGCGATATGGATGTGCGCTACAACCGCGTCGCCGCCGCCAGAGGCGCCGTCCATGCGGACCGGGCCGACAATCATCTGGTGGTTAGCCAAGGCGTCAAACAGGTACGGCTCAAGGATCTTGGTTATTCGGCGGCGGCCATAGATTCCTACGCCCAATTCACCAAACTTCGGGACGAAGGCGCCGTTCCGGCGCATATGCGCTTTCAAGTGGCGATCCCGTTCACCCGCGGCTCCTTCGGCAATTATTTTCGAAATCCGGATGATTACCGGATCATGGAGGAGGCTTACGAAGAGGTCGCCAAGCGCGAACTGGCCGAAATTATCGACGCCATCCCGGCGAAGGACCTGGCCATCCAATGGGACGTTTGCTCGGAGATTCTCGACGTGGATGGTTATTGGCCCTGGTGGCCGGCGGGCGACAGGGACGAAAAGATCGCCATGAATAGTGATCTGGCGTGCCGCCTGGATATGGACAAGCTGCCGGGCGATGCCTGGCTTGGCTATCACATTTGTTATGGCACCATGGGCGGCTGGCCGATGCTGAAGCCCGAAAGCGTCGCCTCGTCGGTGGCGCTGGTCAATGCGTTGGTGGCAAAGACGCCGCGCCAGACCGACTTCGTTCATATCCCGGCGGGACGCAAGGCGTTCGATGCGGACTATTTCGCGGGCCTTGAAGAATTGGATATTGGCGATGCCAAACTTTATCTCGGCCTGATCCACGATTCAGAAGACGGGCTTGATGATTTCCGCCGACGCTTAACTGCCGCCAAAGCGCATTGGTCGGATTTCGGTCTGGCGTCGGTCTGCGGATATGGCAGATGCAATCCGGAAGAGCTGGCCCACGCTCTCTCCGTGCACCGGGATGTGATGGCCGACGTTACCAAAGGCTAACCAACCATTGCGAAGACCCGGGCAGGCGAGCCGTCCAGGCCTTCCAGGCGCAGCGGCACGGCAACCAGTGTGAAATTATCTTCGCCCACGATGGCGCTGATATTGGTCAGCATCTGGATAATAATGGTGTTGTTGCCGAGCAATGCCCGGTGGTTGGGGCCGGGCGGCTTCGAAGTATCGCGCTCCATGCCGTCCCGCCAGAACGGGATTTCCGGGAAGCAATCGATGGCCACGGCGCTGACGCCGCGCTCGATCATCAGTTCCGAAATACTGGTATCCAGATAGGTCATATTGTCCCAGAAATCATCGGTGCCCCAGGTCTTCTCGGTCCAGCCCGTATGCAGAATGGGGATGATGGACGCATCGATCTCGACGCCGGTGGCGAGCACTGCATCGGCGGTCACAGGCCCGCCGGGCTCGGTATCGGTCAGCGGCACAATACGCCCCTTTTTGACGATCTTCTCCAGCGGCACCTGATCGATAGTGTCGCCGTTTTCGATGAAATGGGCGGGCGCATCGATATGGGTGCCGATATGGGTGACGATCTCGACCCGGCTCATCATATGGTGGGTGATATCGGGATCGGGCACGGTTTCTAGGCCGTCCGCGCTGAGCCGCCCAACATGATCTTCCGAAAGCGCCGTCAAGACCACGCAGCGGGTCGGGTTATCGTCATATTCCCCAATTTTCGGAATGCCGGTCATTTGGCGGTTGATGGGCAGGCTGAGATCGACGATATGCATGGGCATATTCCTTGCCGTTTTGATTTTGGGTAATCCATCCTAGTCGGCGGGCTCGGCCAAGGAAAGATCGGGCGCTACCGGCTTAAAACCGCGTTCATCGCGCCATGGCTTGCGCTATCGTCCGCGAAACCATAGGTCCCGGAATTTTTCAGTTCGCCGGCCGCCTCTACCAACCTCGCATAGGCGGCGCGTGCCATGGACGCTCCCAGCGTCACGCGCCGCACGCCGAGCGAAGCCAGCCGGGCCACATCCGGATATCCGGCGCCGGCCATGATATTCAACGGCGCCGCAATCTCGGCGGCAAGCTGGCCGATTGTCTCCGCATTCGTGGTGCCCGGCACAAATATGCAATCTGCCCCGGCTTGGCGAAACAGGTTTGCGCGGCGGACGGTATTGGCGAATACGTCCTTGCCGCTGCCACCGATGAAATATCCGTCGGTGCGGGCATTGATGACCATGGACGGTGCCGCATCGCGCGCCGCCTGGATACGGGCGACCGCCTGGGATTCTTCGATCAACGGCGCATTGGCATCATAGGTTCGGTCTTCCAGGTTGATACCAACGGCGCCCGCCTGCCATGTCAAAGCCGCGGTTTCGGCGACGTCTTCCGGCGTATCTCCATAGCCGGCCTCCATATCGGCGGTGAGCGGACAATCGATCGCCGCTGTCATGCGCTCCAGAAAGCCAAGCATATCGCCGCGCGGCATTTTCTGGCCGACGGGATAGCCAAAGGTATATCCGATTCCGGCGCTGGTAGTGGCGACCGCGGGAAATCCGGCCTGCTCCAACAGCATTGCACTCATCACGTCCCACGCATTGGGCAGCACCAGAATTTCGGGCGCTTCATGAAGTGCGCGAAAAATCTCACATCTTTCTCCGATGGCTCGATCAGGCTGCGTCATGACGGCTCCTGTTATAGAATCCAGTACAAATTTTCCCCGCATTGTCATGGTAATCCGGCCTTGCCGCAATGGCCGGTACGTTACGCCTTTGAATTCAGGCTTTTCGGCGATATTATGGGGCGGAATTCATATCAGGAGATCAGGACATGGGTGTAACGATTGAAAGTTTTTCCGGCGACTGCCGCGAAGCGTTAAAGGCCGATCCCGGCAAGGGCGGTGTTGAAAAGGTGCGCCAACTCTTGGAAGAGGCCTTGAAAGACACGGCCTTTGTCGAGACCCATCTAGGCCCGGACGCCGACAGCCCGCGCAACATCATCTACGAAGACCCGGAACTGAAGTTCTGCGTCATTGCCCATGTCTATAAGGGCGCCTCTACCGGCAATCCCCACGATCACGCCGATGCATGGGCCATTTACGGTCAGGCCGCCGGCGTTACGCGCATGACCGCGTGGCGCAAATTGGCCGGGCCCGACGGCGACAAGCCGGGCCAGGTGGAAGAAGTGCGCTCCTTCGATCAGGGCCCGGGCGATGCGTCCGCCTGGCATGTGGGCCAGTTGCATTCGCCGGCGCGGGAAGGCGAAACCCGCCTGATCCGCATCGAAGGGCGCAACATGGACGGTGTGCAGCGCGACAAGTACGAACGCCCCGCCGCTTAAAAGGATAACCCCATGAATGCTTCAAGCGCGCCCAATATGAGCGCGGAAGATTTACGCGCCCGCATCACCGGCACCTCAGAATTGGCGCTTCTCGATGTGCGCGAAAACGGCATATTCAACACCAATCATATATTGTGCGCGCGCTCGGTACCGCTAAGCCGCCTCGAAATTCTGATCGATGATCTATTGCCGCGCAAATCGGTGCCCATTGTGGTCTGCGATGCGGGCGGCGGGCTGGCCGAACAGGCGGCGGAAAGGCTGGCTGGGTTCGGCTATTCCGATATATCGGTGTTGGCGGGTGGTATCGATGGCTGGGAGGATGCCGGCTATGTCTTGTTCTCAGGCGTTAACGTGCCCTCCAAGGCGTTCGGCGAGTTTGTCGAGCACCGGGAACACACGCCCAACATCTCGGCCGAGGAATTGCACGGTCTGATCGAGGGTGACGCCGATCTGGTGGTCCTGGACTCGCGCCCTTACGATGAATACCACCGCATGAATATCCCCACCGGCATCGATGCGCCGGGGGCGGAGCTGGTCTACCGGGTGCACGATATGGCGCCCGATCCGGCGACCCTGGTGGTAGTCAATTGCGCCGGGCGCACGCGCTCCATCATCGGCGCCCAATCGCTGATAAATGCCGGCATTCCCAACAAGGTGATGGCGTTGACCAACGGCACCATGGGCTGGGTGCTGGCCGGCTATGAATGCGGCAAGGGTTCCATCGACGTGGCGCCGCCGCCGGGGGATGCCGGCCTGACCGCCGCCCGCGAAGCCGCTGCCCGGGTAACGAAGCGCTACGGCGTCAATTTCACTACCATGGCAGAAGTGGATGGCTGGCGGGGAAACGATAGCCGCAGCCTTTATCTTATCGACGTGCGCACCTCCGAAGAATATGAGGCCGGTCACTTGGCGGGCGCCATCCATGCCCCCGGCGGCCAGCTTGTCCAGGGAACGGACGGATTTGTGGGCGCCTTGAACGCCCGCGTCGTGCTGATCGATGATCAGGTCGTGCGCGCCGTCATGTCGGCCCATTGGCTGATCCAGATGGGCTGGACCGATGTGCATGTGCTGGATGAATTGGGCAGCGCAGAATTGGTGCAAGGTGCGCACAGCCCGAATGTTTATGGACTGGAAGGTGCGGGCCCGGACGAAGTGGATGCGGGCGAACTTAAATCCATGCTGGACGGCGGCGGCACCGTCGTGGTCGATCTCGCCGATAGCCGCGCCTACGGCCAGGGCCATATTCCGGGCGCCTGGTTTGCCGTCCGCTCGCGTCTGGCAACGGGCTTGAAAGCGTTGCCGGAGCACGAAAACTTGGTGCTGACCTCCGAAGGCGGCGGCGTGCTGGCGAAGCTGGTGGCGGGCGAGGCTGCGGCACTGTCATCGGCGCCAGTGTCGGTTTTGAGCGGCGGCACAGCGGCCTGGACGGCGGCGGGGTATGAGCTGACCACGGGCCCGGAAAATCTGGCGGACGAAGCCGACGATGTGGCATTGAAGGCCTATGACGGGCCGGGAGACGCTGAGGCCAGGATGCAGGCCTATATCGATTGGGAGTTGGATCTGCCGCGCCTGATCGAAGAAGACGGCACTTCGGACTTTAGGACCTTCGAATAACAGCGGCGCAGGTCGTGCAAAGCTGCGGCCACCAAGATGGTCTGGAAAGCGCAGAAACCGGGCGGCTGATACGGTTGAGAGATGGCGATTTTTGCGCTACCCATGGCGCATGATTATCGCTCAGATTTCCGACAGCCACCTAGACCCCGAAGCGCCAAACGCCGTCGCCCGGCTGCATGCCTTGGAGCGTTGCGTCGCCGATATAAATCGGCTCGATCCGGGCCCCGATGCGGTTATTCATACCGGCGATATCACCCATAACGGAACGCCGGAAAAATACGATACTGCCTTGCGCGTTCTAGGGCAGCTTCGCGCGCCGCTCCACGTCGCCGCCGGCAATCGTGACGACCGGGCCTTGATTGCCGCCAACTTCGATACGGGCCGGGACCTAATGCCGGGCACGCCGTTCGTTCAATATAGCATCGATAGCTACCCGGTCCGCCTGATCGCCCTCGATACCTTAAGCGAGACCAGCAATTTGGGTGATTTTTGCGATGTCCGGGCGCGCAATCTTAAGCGTTCCCTGGCCGAAGACGCTTCCAAGCCGACGGCTTTGTTCATGCATCATCCGCCGTTCGAAATTCCGCAATCGAAATTCCGCTTTCAATTCGATGATTGGGATGGGGTTGCGCGCATGGCCGAAGCGATGGAGGGACATGGGCAGGTCGTGCGCGTCTTTACAGGTCATGCCCATCGGGATGCTAGCGGCATGATCGCCGGCGTTCCGGCGCAGAGCGTGCCCAGCGTCGCCATCGATCTGCGGCTTGGTACGTATTCAGGCGCAGCCGAAGCCGCACCCGTTTACTTTATCCATAGATTTGACGGTCGTATCATTACCGAAACCCGGATTGCCGATCAGGTTTAGGTCATGACCTGGTCGATGATGTGACCGGCCAGTGCTCGTTTTCCAGCCTCACCAATTCGGCGGACGACGGCTTGTTACGGCCGTTTCGGCGTAGTGTACTCGACCTCTTTCTGCCACGACTCCCAGGTGGTTTCGTACCCAACAAAGCCTTTTTCGCTAGTCTTTTTTTGGCGGGTGGTCATAAACCTAGACTTGCCTTCTGGAACTTGGGGCTTGGTTTTCGGCTCGTCGCTCATAATTTCTACCTCCGTTAACTTCATGTGGTGTTGCGCGATTATTTAACTATAACCTCTCGAAGTCGAGAGGTCAGGACCATTTCATTGAAGCGGTACCGTAAGTGCTTCATCAATATCCGGCGCTACTCCGATGGGACCACCTGCTTCGATTTCTTCCTCGGTTGCGTCACGAACACCTAGAATTTCCAACTTAAAAATGACATTTCGGCCACTCAGCGGATTGTTGCCATCGACGGTCAGTGTCTCGTCATCCATCCTCGTGACGATAAAGCGGCGCTCTTCTCCCTTTTCATTTTCGGTGTGGATGGTGGTGCCGATTTCTCTATATTCTTCAGGAACGTTTTCGATGTAATCCGTAAACACCAACGCCTCGTCCCTGGGGCCATAGATTTGATCGCAGTCGATCGGCACCTCGATCACGTCTCCAACGGATTTGCCTTCCAGCTCTTCGGTGACGGCGGGTGCCAGAATATCATTGGCGCCGTGTACATAGCCGATCGGGTATTCGACCTCGATAAGGGCTTCTCCCGATTTTTGGTCGATCACTTTGTATGTCAGTTCGATGTACTTAGCGTCTTGAATTGTTTCACTCATATCGATCTCGTGCCAAATGCTCAGAAGATGGAGGCCCCGAATACCTTGACCTCTCCCTCTTCGTAACCGAGGACGAGCCTGCCAAGCCACTCCCCCTCCCTTTTTTTGCTCCGTTGCCGATAAAGTACCGATACATGTTTACCGCGGCGGATCGTGCCGATAAACTCGACCGATTCCGACAGGTTTCTTGTTAGCTCGCTATTTGCGAATTGCTTACCCACTTCGATTTCGTTCAATCCTCTGAGCAGGCCGTCGGAGAAATATCTGACGAAGTCTCCATATTTGCCGTCATTGGAGGCCTTAATAAGGTGGCTCCATAGCGGATTGGCTATGGCAAGAATTTCGTCGTCGGTGTTATCAATAATGTTCATCTGCAGTTCTATGTTGCAGGCGGAAATTCGCCGCGTCGGACCTAACAAAAAAGATCAACACACAACATGCTGATCCCTTTTGGTAGGCCAAACAGGAGCTCGAAGCAAACTCCTGTTTGGTGTTTTGGTTACTCGTCCTCACCGACAAGGTGATAGCAGGGCGCTTTTTCCATGGTGTATTCACCAGTTTCCGGATCACGGCGCGAAACCGTCAGCACATGCCAGTTTTCGTCGTCCAGCTTCATGGCGTCGCCGCGGTAGTAGTAGCCTGGCCAACGGGTCTCCTTGCGGAACATCGTATGTTGCGTGACGCACTCGGCCGTACGGTGACGATGCTTCAGCTCCCACGCACGTAACAATTCATGGAAGTCCTTAGCCGCCAGTTTCTCTAGGTCTTCTTCCATGATCTTGAGCTTTTTGAGGCCAATGCTCAGCAGCTTATCGTTGGTCATGTAGTTGACGTTTGCCCCGCCGCAATACTCGTCCATCAGCTTCTGCAAACGATCCAGCGCTTGGCGCGGGTTGATGTAGTTCGGATTGACGTCGCCAGCAACGACTTCATTGCGGTAGATTTTGTAATGCTCCATCGGCTTGAAGACTTCTTCCTTAAGCTCGTTGATCCGTTTGTCTGATACAACGATGCCCTCGGCCTTACCGTCGTCAATATAGCGGCACGCGGCTTTGGCTGAGAGGCGCCCCTCGGTGAAAGAGCCCGACGAGAAGGCGTGCGGTGTGCCGCCAACAGCATCACCGGCGCCGAACAGGCCTTCGATGGTCATCATGCGGTTGTAACCCCAGAAGTATTCAGGAGGGGAAACATCCTCGGGGCCCGAGCACCATGCACCGCTGCCCGTCGCGTGTGAGCCCATGACGTAAGGCTCCGACGTGGTCAGTTCCGGGTTTTCGTTCTTGGGGTCCACGTCCGTCGCGGCCCACAGTACGGCCTGGCCGACGGTCATGCCTAAGAAATTCTCCCAGCCGACTTCTTCGAGATGCGGGTCCTGGAAGGCTTCCATGGTGACCATGTGGATCGGACCCCGGCCAGCGTTCACCTCGGAAATCATGGCATGGTTACGCAAACAGGTCGGGATCGGTCTGTGGGTCTTGTGGGAAAGTTCCGGATCCAGATATTCCTTGCCGACCATTTCCTGTAACCCAGGCCACCAAGTGGTTTCAAACTCTTCGCCCAGACCGTTTTGGGTATAGGTCTTAAGATGCAGGAAGTACGCGCCCACCGGGCCGTAACCATCCTTAAAGCGGGCCAGTACAATCCGGTTTTCCATCTGCGTCATTTTGGCGCCGGCGTCGATCATCAGACCGTAGGCGGAACCGGACGACCACGGTGCGTACCAGACCCGGCCCGCGCCTTCACCTGTGGAACGTGGCTTAAAGATGTTGGAAGCGCCACCGGCACCACAAATAACTGCCTTGGATTTGAAAACGTGGAAATCGCCGGTGCGGACATTGAAGCCGACGGCGCCGGCAATCCGGTTTTCCTTGGCTTCGTCCAACAGCAAGTGTGTGAGGCAAACGCGGTTGAACACTTTGTCTGCGGACTTCTTTGCAGCCTCGGCCACGATGGGCTTGTAGGATTCGCCGTGAATCATAATTTGCCACCGGCCTTCGCGCATGTAGGAGCCCTTTTCGGGATCCTTCATCAGCGGCAGGCCCCACTCTTCAAACTGGTGAACAGTGGAATCGACGTGACGGGCCATATCGAACAATAGGTCTTCGCGCACCAAACCCATCAGGTCGATACGCGCATACCGCACGTGGTCTTCCGGGTTATTCTCGCCCCAACGGGTGCCCATGTAGCAGTTGATGGCGTAAAGCCCTTGGGCGACTGCGCCGGAGCGGTCGATATTGGCTTTTTCGGCAATGACGATTTTCTTGTCCTGGCCCCAGAACCTGGCTTCCCAGGCCGCACCCGTGCCGCCAAGGCCTGCGCCGGCAACCAGAATGTCGATGTTGTCTTCTATGATTGTTTTGTAAGCCATTAGTAAGCCACGCCCTTTTTCATTTTGAGGCCGTTCGATTTCAATGTATGCACGCCGCCGTCGTCAAAGCGGATATATTTCGGCTCGTTATACAGATGCTGGCTATCACGCATGTCTTGGGTCGGAGCGGGGACATCCTTGAGCTTCTCAATGCCTGTGCCCCATGGCTTGGTGGTGATGGGCGACAGGAAGCTCTTTTCGGTGCCGTTCCTGAATTTAATTTTCCACGCGATCGTGCCTTTTTCCTCATCACGGTCTACGCGAACGCTGTGACCGAGTGGTGCGAAGTCGGCGTAACCGCGCACGTCAATGGCGTTCTGGGGACAGGCCTTCACGCAGGAGTAACACTCCCAACACATATTGGGTTCGAGATTGTAGGCGCGTCGATAAGTCTTATCGATGTGCATGATATCGGATGGGCAGATATCAACGCAGTGCCCACACCCATCGCACCGGGTCATGTAAACGAAAGTAGGCATAATATAATTTCTCTCTGTTCAGAATATATTTGCGGGTTAGACCTTAGTAATGGCGGGGCGCTTCGCGCTTGATGCCGAGCCCCATATTCAAGGGGGCATCTTTCAGCAACTCCATGGAGTGCCTGTCACGATCCGCCGGATCGGTTCTGTCCGCGGGCTCGGGCAGGTTGTTCCGCGTGCCGCTTGCTTCGGACATCCGCTTTTCGAAAGCAGCCGCCGGTTTGTAGAACATATGTGAGAATTTGGACCAAACGACAGACCCGAACAGGACGGTTGTCGCCATCAGGTACAGGCCGAGCATGATGCTAGTCCCGGGGCTTCCCGATGACTGTGCCCCAGACCAGAGGAGCGCCAGGGTTACGCTCGCCAGCAAGGACAGGATGAAGAGATCGGCGCGAATGATCCGGTACCAGGGGTTGCCCTCGGCGGAGACATCGACCCGGATGAAGAACCAAAACCAGTATCCGCCGACGGCCACCATCAGAGCGCCAATATGCCACAACTGCGGCAAAATCGCTGGTGTGGCGCTGGCGGCTGTTGGATACCCGAACACCATGATGGCGGTCGCGATCGCATAGATCACAAATCCGTACATGCCCAAAAGATGCGCGACACGGCGCCATGGGTTGCAGAATTCGCCGGATGTAATGACATCAACGGCAATGGTTTGCACCGCGACAGACACTGTTTCGCCGCCGCCAACACTGTTTCCTTGCGTCTTGGATTTTCGCCAATTCAGGAAAAAATATTTGGCGCTTTTCTTATGGATGACATCAATCAAGGTCCCGCCAATGACCAGAATGACCATGACGATCACATATGTTTGCATAATGTCGGGGGAGATGGATGCCGAAAGCTCGGCGAACGGATTGCTGGAGAACATAAAATGGCCCAAATTTTGTTAAATTTTCGCGGTCCTAGACACCAACTTTGGCATGGCTATATCAGTAGATTTTTGGGGCCACAGACAAGAATTTTAAGCCCCGCAACCGTTGTTATTACCCTTACCGGACTTGTTAAAAGATGGCGGAAAATGAGTCAAACATATTTACACAATTTTTTCGTAAATATAGAGCTAGCGCGCCACTGCCATCTTGCGCAAGGCAGCCTTGTCGATTTTGCCGACGGTGGTTTTGGGAATCTCGGCGATAATCTCGATGCGCGCTGGAATTTTGTATTTGGCGAGGTTTTGGGCGCAGTGGGCCAGCAGGGTTTCGGCGTCCGTGGCGCCCGCCGGCACCACATAAGCGACAATGATCTCGCCTCGGTATTCATCGGGGGTGCCCACCGCCGCCGCTTCGGCGACGCCGGCGTGGGCATAGAGCACCTCGTCAATCTCCCTTGGGTAGACGTTGTAGCCGCCGGTGATCACCATGTCTTTCTTGCGGTCGCGGATATAGAGGTTGCCGGCGCCGTCGAACTCGCCGATGTCGCCGGTGTAAAGCCAGCCGCCGCGCAACGTGGCCGCCGTCTCGTCTGGGCGGTCTCGGTAGCCGGACATCACTTGCGGGCCACGGGCGCGCACCTCTCCTTGTTCGCCCACGTCCAAGACCTCGTTGCCGGTTTCCACGTCGACGATTTCGATCTCGGTCTCGGGCAGGGGTTTGCCGACCGAGCCTGGCACGATATCGGCGCCGTCCCAGTTGACCGTTAGCACCGGCCCGCTCTCCGACTGGCCAAAGCCTTCCAGAACCGGACACCCAGTGATCGCCTGCCATTGACGCAGCGTTTCCTCCGGCAGCGGCGCCGAGCCGGAATAGACCGAGCGCAGCGATGAGAAATCGCGGGCTGCAAATCCATCGAAGCCCATGAGCCCGTGCAGGATGGTGGGGCCTGCCGGCAGGCGGGTGATGCGCTGGGCTTCGATTGTGTCCAGCACCGTGGCGGGATGAAAGCGGGGCAGGATAACCATGGCGCCCCGGCAATAGACCGCCGGGTGCAGGCAGACGGAAGACGCGAACACATGAAACAACGGCATCACGCAAAGGATACGCTCGTCGCTGCCGCTCAAAGGCCACGCGGATTCGCGCTGGCTGATATTTACCGACAATTGCCGGTGGGTGATGTTGACGCCCTTGGGAATTCCAGTGGTGCCGCCGGTATATTGCAGGGTGGCGAGAGTCTCCGGCGCCGGCAGTTTGTCCGGCAACCGGGCCAAGGTATCGCCTCGCCATGCATCCAGCGCCCGCCCGCCGTCGCCGACGGCAATTTGGTAGGTGATGCCGAGACGCTTGGCGATTGGCTCCACCAATTCAGCGGCGCTCGCGTCATAGACAACAATGACCGGATCGGCGTCGGCGAGGACAATGCCCAATTCCCGCTCCGTATAGATGGGATTGACCGGCACGATCTGCGCACCCGCCGCGTGTCCGGCGAAGCTGGCGATGGCCATATGAATGGAATTACCACAAATCAGGGCCACCCGCTCGCCGCCGGCTCCAAGCGCGATCAATTCCTCTGCAAAGCCACCGACGCAACGGATATATTCGGTGTAGGTAAGTTTATCGCCGTCGCATAGCAAAGCGTCCCCATCGCCGCCGGCCCCGGCAAGCATATGGACGACAGTCTCATAGACTTTGGGTAAGCTCATTGGTCTGGGATGATACCGCCGGTGCGAAAGGCGGCCAGTTCGTTGTCGCCGTATCCGGCTTCAGCCAACACCGCTTCGGTATGGGCGCCGTATTTTGGCGGGAAGGCCATCTCGCCGGTCTGGCCCTCGATTTGGACCGCAGCCGGCTGCATACGGATCGTGCGGCCGTCCGGTGCCGTTGTCCGGGTTAGGGCGCCGGCAAGCGCTTCCATATTGATCACGTCCGTGATGGCGTTGATCGGCGCGTGCGGAATTTGGGCGGCCGCAAGGTCGGCGAGCATGTCGTCGGTGGTGTGCTGGGCCATGATGGCGGCGATCTCGGCGTGCAGTTTCACCCGGTCTTCGAGGCGGCCATTGTTCGATTTGCGCTGCTCGGTAGCCAGGCCGGCAAACTTGGGGATGGCGATGAAGCGCTGCCATTGGGCGTTCGAGCCCTGCGCCATAAAGACGAAGCCGTCTTGGCTTTTATAGGCATTGGTGGGGATAAATTTCCGGTGCTCGTTGCCGCTCCGGGTGATCTCGGACGGATCGCAATCGAAATCGATCAGCGGTAACGTAGTGATCAGCCAAGATGCGGCGGCTCGCAGCATGGAGACATCGATGCGCTTGCCCTCGCCGCTTTCGGCCTTTTCCGCCAGCGCCAGGCACACGCCGGCAAATACTTCATCGCCGGCCTTCAAATCCACCAATGGGATGCCGCTCAACGTCGGCGGGCCATCTTTTTCGCCGGTGATTTCCATGAACCCGGCCATTGCCTGCACGGCGGGATCATAGCCGGGTGTATCGGGGTAATCGGGCCCCATGGCGGAAATGCCGGCCCAGATCAGATCGGGTTTGATGGCGGAAAGCGTCTCGTAATCGATGCCTAAGGATTGGTAGCGCCCTGGGATGGTGTTGCAGCAGAAAATGTCTACATCCAGCTCGGCGATAATACGGTGCAAAGCGGCCCGGCCATCGGGCTCTTTCAGATTGAGGGCGATGGCTTCCTTGCCCACATTGGGCGCGATGAAATAGGAATGGCGGTCCTCGTCGGCGACGCGCGAGCCTATATATCGATTGGGATCGCCGGGATAGTCGCGCCCCGGAGCCACCGCTTCCAGCCGGATCACCCGCCAGCCCAGTTGCGCGAAGCGCAAGGTAGCGCTTGGCAGCGAGAGGGCCTGCTCCATGGACAATACGGTTTTTGGCTTCATTGATCGCCGCCGTCTTGTCCGCCATGGAGGGCGCGCGCCACTTTTTCCGGGGTGATCGGCGGATTATCGAAGCGCACGCCGATGGCGTTATAGACCGCGTTGGCGATGGCTGGCGCGGGTACAATGGCGGGCAATTCGGCAATGCCCTTGGCGCCAAAGGGTCCCTCGGGCGTGTCGTTCTCGATAAAATGATAGGCGATCTCCGGCATTTCCGGCGCCGTCGCGACCTTGTAATCCCGGAACGACGGGTTTTTGACGATGCCTTTCTCGATGCGCAAATCTTCGGTGAGGCCGTAGCCGATGCTCATGGCGATGCCGCCCTCGATCTGGCCCTCGATACCGAGCCCGTTAACCACCCGGCCCACGTCCTGGACCACGGTCATCTTTTCCACCCGTACGTGGCCGGTCATGGTATCGACCTCCACCTCGGCCACATAGGCGGCGTGGGCGTAGGCCGCCGACATGTCGCCGTAATGATTGTCGCCTTCGGGCTCGGAAGGCGGCTCGTAGTAATCTGTCACCATGACCAGTTCGGCGTCCTCGCCGGCGAAATGCATGGCGCGGAGCAATCGGTCCAGGCGGATAATGGAAACGCCGTTGTCCGACTGCACCACATGGCCGCCGCGCAACTCCATCTCTTCCGCCGGCACGTTGGCTTCTTTCGATGCGGCGGCGAGGATTTGCGCCTTGGCCTTGATGGCGGCACGGCGGGCGCCATTGCCGGCGATGAATGTGGTGCGGCTGGCATGGACACCCACATCCCAGGGCCCGATGGCGCTGTCGTCGTTGACGATGGTGATGGAAGCCATCGGCACTCCCAATTCTTCGGCCACGATCTGGGTGATCACCGCATCAATGCCCTGGCCGATCTCGGACGCGCCGGTGATCAGCGTGACGCGGGCGTAATCATCCATGGTCAGGATGGTGCCGCAGCCGTCGCTCTTGTGGATCTTGGCGCCGCCGGCGTTGTGCAGGGACGTGGCGATGCCGATGCCCCTGCGGTAGCGGCCAGTTTCCACCTTGGCATTGGCGGCGTATATTTTAAGGAAATCGGTCTTCTCGGCGGCGATGGTGATGCAGTCGGCGAGGGCGCAGTCTTTGAGCAGGCTGCCTTGCGGCGTTACCTCGCCGGGTTCTTGGGCATTTTTTAGGCGGAAAGCGATGGGGTTCATGCCGACCGCTTCGGCCATCTTGTCCATCAATGTGGCGGTAACGTACGTAGCCTGTACATTGCCGTAGCCCCGGAACGATCCGGCGAAGGGGTTGTTGGTATAGACGGCGGTGGATTTGAACTCCACGTTGGGCACCCGGAAATGGCCGGAAAATGTGCGCATCATTACGTACGGTACAGTGGCGCCCCAGGATGTATAGCCGCCGTTATTGAGCAGGCAGTTCACATCGCGGAATGTGAGCGTGCCGTCTTTTTTGGCGCCGGCGCGGATATGGGCGCGCACTGGCTGGCGGGTGGGAGAGGCGATAAATTCTTCTTCCCGCGAAAACACCAATTTTACCGGGCGCCGGGTTTTTTGGGCCAGGAACGCGCAGATCGGCTCGAACGGATAGACGTCCAGCTTGGAGCCGAAGGCGCCGCCGACGGGGGGCTGGATGACGCGGATATCGCCGGGATGAATGCCGAGGGTGGGTGCCAGATCCATCTTGAAATTATAAGGGTATTGGGTCTGCGAATAGATGGTCAGCTTGCCCATCGCATCAAATTCGGCGAGCACGCAGCCCGGTCCCATGCAGCAATGGGTGACGTAATGCAGATCGTAGGTTTCATCCAGCACCACATCGGATTCCGCCTCGCCGGCGGCAATGTCGCCATAGCTGATATTATATGACAATCCCACATTGCCGGGTTTGTCTTCGTGCAGTTGCGGCGCGCTGTCCTCAAGCGCCTCCGCCGGATCAAAGACGGCGGGCAGGTCTTCATATTCCACTTCGATTAGCGCCAGGGCTTGATCGGCGATTGCTTCGGTTTCGGCGGCAACGGCGGCGATCTCGTCGCGGATGCAGCGGACGGTGCCGGATTTGAGCGGCGGATTGTCCTTGTTGACGCCGATGCCGATCATCGGTGTATCATCGCCGGTGATTACCGCGTGGACGCCGGGCAACGCCGCCGCTTTCGATATATCGAGGCGCAGGATGCGCGCATGCACTCGGTCCGTGCGCAGGATTTTGCCGATTAGCATGCGGTGCAGAACCATGTCGTTTATGTACTGGGTGCGGCCCAGCACCTTGGCCGCGCCGTCCGGTTTTGGGATACGCTGACCGATCAGGCTTATCTGTTCGGCGATCTGGTCCATCATCCGGCCCTCATGGTAATGGCCGCTGATTTAACCGCATCGATGATTTTCGAATAGCCGGTGCAGCGGCAGATATTGCCTTCTAATCCCCGGCGGATGGCGGCCTCGTCCGGGTCCGGGTTCTCCGCCAGCAAATGCTTGATCTGCATGACCATGCCCGGCGTGCAATAGCCACACTGGACGGCGCCGGTCTCGATAAACGCGGCCTGCACCGGATCGAGGGTATCGCCCGCATCCAGCCCCTCTACGGTTTGCACATTGCGGCCATCCAGATCGGCGGCGTAGAGGATGCACGAACAGACCGACGCGCCATCGACGATGATGGTGCAGGCCCCGCATTCGCCCTCGCCGCAGGCTTTCTTGGCGGCGGTCAGATCGAAATCATCGCGCAACACGCTGAGCGCCACGGCTGATGGCGCCACGATAAGGGAGCGCGCTTGGCCGTTGAGGATGAAGGAAATTTCAAGCTCGGAAGACATCAGCCAAAATCTCCTGGGTCAGGGTGCGGATTAGATGGCGGCGGTACCAGGCGCTGGCGCGCACATCATCGATAGGGGAAATGTCGGCATCAGTGGCGGCGAGCGCCGCGTTGATGGTCTCATCCGTGGCCGGCTTGTCCTCCAGCGCTGCTTCGACGGCGCGCCCACGTACAGGGGTCGGCGCCACCGCGCCGAAAGCGACGCGCATATGGGCAAACTTTCCGTCTTCTATGCGCCCGGTTACGGCGACGGCGGCTATGGCGATTTCCAGGGCAGGGCGCGGCCCGAACTTGCGGAAGGCGCCAGCCGCGCCGTCCTGCGAGGGAATATGTACGAAGGTGAGTATTTCGGTATCGCCCAGCTTCGATGCGCCAGGGCCGATGACGAATTCTTCCACGGGCATCCGGCGGCTGTGCAGCGCGCCATCCGCTTTCGATACCAACGCCACCTCGGCGCCAAGGGCGATCAGCGGCACCAGCAAATCCCCGGCAGGCGAGGCGTTGCAGATATTGCCGCCGATGGAAGCCATGTTGCGGATTTGTGGGCTAGCGAACTGATCGGCGGTTTCGGCCAGGATAGGGCAATGCGCACCGATGATTGGGTCGGCCAGAAGATCGCTCACCGTGGTCAGCGCACCGATGGTGAGGCTGCCGTCTTCCAATCCCACACCTCGCAGTTCCGCCACCCGGCGGATATTCATCAAGGTGGCGGCGTAGCTGCGCGTGCCGGCTTCGGTCTGCAGCATCAAATCGGTGCCGCCGGCGAGCACGGTCACCGGGCCCGCCGCCAGGGTTTCGGCGGCTTCCTCAATGGTGTCGACGGCAATATAGTTGGCGATTTCGTTCATATTAAAACCGGATCGGCTCCTCGTAGCGGCCATAAACTTCAACCATGGCATCGGTAATCTCGCCGACCGTGGCGTAGGCTTTGACCGCTTCCATGATCGCCGGCATGACGTTGTCGCCCGCTTCGGCGGCGCCCTTCACTTTGGCGAGGGCGGCGCTGGCCGCCTTTGTATCGCGCCTGGAGCGCACGCCGCGCAGGCTTTCGATCTGCATCTCCGCGTCCGCAATATTATAGGGGTGAAACTCCACCTCGTGCTCGTCGTCTTCTTCGATGCGGTAGCGGTTGACGCCGACCTTGGGAAATTCGCCGCTCTCGATATCTTTGTGCATGTCGTAGGCCTGTTCGGACACCTTGGCCTGGATGCGGCCGTCCTTGACCATCTCGACGATGCCGCCGGCTTCGGCTACTTCCGCCATCACCGCTTCCATCTTACCTCGCATCTGGTTGGTCAGGGTCTCTACATAATACGATCCGGCCAGGGGATCGACGGTATCGCAAAGCCCCATTTCATCCATAAGCAATTGCATGGTGCGCAAGGATATGCGCGCCGAATATTCGGTGGGAATGGTATAGGCCTCGTCGTAGGAACAGAGCGCCATGGTTTGCGTGCCCGACAAGGCCGAGATCAGCGCGTAATAGGCACCGCGCATGATGTTCACTTCGGGCTGCTCGAACGTCAGCCCGCCGCCGCCGCCGCCGGCAATCATGCGCAGCCACATGGAGCGGGGGTCTTCGGCGCCGTACTCTTCTTTGATGATCTTTGCCCAGAGCGAACGCCCGGCACGGAACTTGGCCACTTGCTCGAACAGATTGCCGAACAGGTTGAAGTTATAAGACAGCCTGCCGGCAAACTCGTCCACGTGCATTCCGCGCCCGATAACATCGTCCGCATAGGCCTTGGCGATACAAAATGCATAGGCCATTTCTTCCGCCGGATTGCAGCCCGATTCCCGTATGTGATAGCCGCAGACGGATACGGGCGAATATTTGGGCGTGTGTTCTGCGCAAAACTCGATAGTGTCGCCGACCAGCTTGATTGACGGTTCCACCGGAAACACCCAGGTGCCACGGCCGATGAATTCCTTCAAAATATCGTTCTGGGCGGTGCCGCGCAAAGTCTTCAAATCGTAACCGCGCTTTTCCGCCATCGCCAGATACATGGCGATCAGGATGGCCGCCGAGCCGTTGATGGTCAGCGAGACGGTGATTTTATCGAGATCGATGCCGTCGAAGGCGGTCTCGAAATCGGCCAGGCTGTCGATGGCCATGCCGACCCGGCCAACCTCGCCTTCGGCCAGAACATTGTCGCTATCGAGGCCGGTCTGGGTGGGCAGATCGAACGCCACGTTGAGCCCGGTCTGGCCGTTTTCGATCAGGTACTTGAAGCGCTGGTTGGTTTCCGCAGGGTTCCCAAAGCCCGCGTACTGGCGCATGGTCCAGGGGCGTTTGCGGTACATTTCCTTGTGGATGCCCCGGGTGAACGGATAGCCACCGGGATCGCCGACGAAATCCATACCGCCGGAGCGTTCCACGTCCCCCGGCCCATAGAGGGTTTGAATTTCTATGCCGGATTCGTTGACCACTTTTTTTGCGTCGCTGCCATCCATGATGCGGTCTCCTTAAGCGTCCCCGGACTGGGTGTTTGCGGAAATGAATTCTACAATATCGTCCAGCCGGCTGCCGTTGGGGAAAATACCATCGAGGCCGATTTCCTTCAGCGCCCCATGATCCTGTTTCGGGATGCAGCCGCCGATTAGCCATAATTTCTCTTTGAGCCCGTATTGATCGATCAGCCCCTTGAGCTTGGTGCAAAAATCGATATGCGAGCCGGCCAGACTGGAAAGGCCTATGACGTCGGCTTCGATCTCCATGGCTTGCTGCGCAATCTCCGACGGCGTCTTGCGGAGCCCGGTATAGACCACATCGAAGCCCGCATCGATCAGCGCTCTTGCGACGATCTTGGCGCCCACATCGTGGCCGTCGAGCCCCGGCTTGCCGATCAGCACTTTGATCTTTTTGGCGCTGGTCATACGGACAATTCCTTAGCGATGACCAATTTCAGGATATCGGACGTGCCGCCGCCGATGAGGGTGAAGCGGACATCGCGCAGGAACCGTTGCACTGGATATTCCATGGCGTAGCCGTAGGACGCGAAGATGCGCGCCGCGTTGTCGCAGACCCGGGCCGCCGCTTCGGTGGCGAACAATTTCGCCATGGAGGCTTCTTTGCGGTGCGGTGCGCCGGCGTCCAGCAACTGGGCCGCGTGGTAGCTGATATGGCGCGCCGCTTCCAAGTCCGTCGCCATGTCGGCGAGGCGCATCTGCACCGCCTGGAAGCGGTTGATGGGTTTGCCGAACTGCTTGCGCTCGCCCGCATAGCGCACCGCTTCATCCAAGGCGGCGCGCGCGATGCCTACGCCCAGCACGGCGGTGGCGATACGGATTTCCGACAGAAGTTTGCGCAAATGCTCCTCGCCGTCGCCGATCTCGGCGCTCAAGCGGTGGCTCGCCGGCACGAAGCAATCGTTGAAGGCTACTTCCGAGGTGGGCAGCGCCCAGACCCCCATTTTTTCGATGGGCCGACCGATCACCAAGCCACCGAAATCCTTTTCCACCAGAAATATGGTCAGCTTGTCCTCGTCACCGGCGCGGGCGAAGACGGTGAAAAAATCCGCCACCGGGGCCGAGGTGACCCAGGTCTTGGCGCCGTTCAATATATAGCCGCCATCGGTTTCCACCGCCCGCGTAGAAATGCTGGCGAGATCTGAGCCGGCGTCCGGCTCGGTCATGCAGATGGCGCCGATCTTATCCAACGCGAGGGCGGGCTTGAACAGGCGTTCGCGAATATCGTCGTTGCCCAGCATTTCCAGGAACTTGGTGCCCATCAGCGCCTGCATGGTGACGCACGCGGCCACCGACATGGACCCGCGCGCCACCTCTTCCAGGGCCAGACAACAGGTAACCAGATCGACGCCGGAGCCACCGGCCTCTTCCGGGTAACGCATGCCGACGAAACCCAGGTCAGCCAGCCGCTTGACCATGGCCTTGGGATATTCGTGGGCTTCGTCGATGGCTTCGGCGGCGGGAATAATCTCGGCGTCGGTGAAGCGGGCGAAGGTGTCCCGAACGGCGATTTGTTCTTCGGTCAGGTGCAGCATTATTCGTCCAGCCCGTAGACATCGCGCGCTGCATCTTCGGAGATGGTGCCGTCGCGAACTTCGGTGCGGAGCATGTCGCGAGCGCGGCGCTTAGGATCGCCATAACCGCCGCCGCCGCCGGCGAACTGGTGATAGAGAGTGCCCTTGGGAACGCCGGTGATTAGGTCTTTGTTGTTGGGCACTTTTTCGGCGCCGTCCGGGTAGATCAACGTGATCGAATTGAGCGTCGCATCGTGGCCGCCGAACAACCCGAAGGCCGGTTCGAAATCGCCATCGCCGAAGGTGACGAACTGGGTATCGTCGGAGCCGAAGGTAAACTTGGTCTCAATGCCAAGACCGCCGCGCCATTCGCCGGCGCCCGCAGAATCAGTCAAGTATTCATGCATCTGCAAATGGTGCGGCGTCTGCTGCTCAAACATCTCGTAGTCCTGATCAAGAATGCCGCCGGACGCATCGATCATGCCGATATGATCGTAGCCATCGGTGCCGTCCATACCGCCGGAGCCGCCCTTGAAGCCCATGAAAAAGATATCGACATATTTTTCGCCCTTGGCGTCATCCATGCCGGTGGTCAACGAACAAAGCAGGTTGTTCCAGCCGGCAGTCACCCTGTCGGGTATGGCCGGCGCCAGGGCGCGGATGATGGCGTCGGCGTTGGGCGGGCACAGATGATTGCCGAATGTGGTGGCTTTCGGATAGGCGGCGTTGAGGATGGTGCCTTCCGGGATGATGATGTCGATCGGCTCGACCATGCCCTCGTTGTGAGGGATGTCCGGGTTGATCATCTGCAAAAATGTCAGGACCGCAGCCGATGCGCTGGAGGTATAGGTGCCGTTGACGAAGCCGTCGGTCTGCGCGTCGGTTTCGGAATAGTCGAACGTGATGGCATCGTCTTTGACATGCACGGTAACCCGGATGGTGAATACGGTGCCCAGATGGTGGCCGTCGAAATAGACCTTGCCCTCGCCGGAATAGCTGCCGTTGGGAATTTTGGCGATCTCCGCCTGCATCATCTTGCGGGTGGATTCGAAGAGTGCCGCCTTGTGATTTTCGAAACTGTCTTGCCCGTACTTGCCCAACAATTCGAGCATGCGCCGCTCGCCGACGGTGCAGGCGCCCATCTGGGCGCGCATGTCGTGCTGGACAATCTCCAGCCGGATATTGGCGAAGATCAAATCCCAGACGTCTTTTCGGAACACGCCCTTGTCATAAATTTTCACCGGCGGGATACGCAGGGCTTCCTGCCAAACCTCCTTGGCATTGGGATTGTAGCCGCCGGCGACGGCGCCGCCGATATCGGCCTGATGGCCTTTGACCGCCGAGAAGGCGACCAGCGCACCCTCGAAGAATATGGGGCGGTAGACGGCCACGTCGTTGTTCTGATTGCCCATGGAAAAGACATCGTTGTGGAAGATCACGTCGCCTTCGTTTATGTCGCCTTCGAAATATTCGATGATGTATTTGCACACCGGCGCCAGGGAAAAGGCCAGGATCGGCAGGTTTTCGGTCTGCTCCAGCATTTGCCCTTTGGCGTCATATAACCCGGTGACGAAATCCTTGGCCTCGCACAGGATCGGCGAGCGCGTGGTCTTTTGCACCGAGATACTCATCTCGTCGGTGATTGACTTAAAGGTCCTGGCATAGACCGAGGTGAGGATCGGATCGATAGTGCTCATACCGTTTCCTTGATCAAATCTTCGCGCCCCTTGGCGTAGAGGACGAACGAGCCCAACGGGTCCACCATACAGTCAAACGACGCCGAAACGAAGATGGCGGTGGTAATCTCTTCGATCATCGCCGGGCCTTCGATGCGGTGGCCGTGTGTCAGTGCATGGCCATCATAGACCGCAACCTCGGCAAATTCTCCGGTTTCGGGGATATAGACATCGCGCCTTCCCTTGATCGCCACCGTGGCATCGCTGCCGCCCTTTTCCATCGCCGTCATGGCCGGCTTTTCGGTCAGCCCCACCGCCTGCACCCGCACATTGATGATCTCCACCGCCACGTCCTGTTCTTCCAGGGAATAGCCGTAGAGCCGGTTATGCTCGCTATGGAAGGCGGCGGCGATGCCAGCGGAATCCCGGGCGGCAACGGCTTCGGAAGCGGCGGTAAAGGAGACCTCGTGAAATTGCTTCAAATAGCGGCAATCGAACTTCACGTGGAATGTGCGGGCATCTTCTGGGATGCCTTCCTCGGCCAGTAGCTTGGCCCCATCATTTCGCATATCATCAATCAGCGGCGCCAGTTTCGACCAGTCCGCATCGGCCAGGGGGGACACGAACGTGCGCACGAAATCATGCTTCAAATCGCCCATCAACATACCGACGGCGCAAAGGATGGAGGATTCCCTCGGTACGATCTGCAAGGGGATTTCTAACTCGTTGCAGATCAGGCAGGAATGGATCGGCCCGGCGCCGCCGGCCACCACGAGGGGAAATTCGCGCGGGTCCGAGCCGCGCTTGATGGTGATCTCGCGCACCCCTTGCGCCATGTTGTTGCAGGCAATGCGGTACATGCCGGCGGCGGCGTCGAGCGTCGATAAACCAAGAGGTTCTGCGATATGGGTTTCGATGGCGCTGCGCGCCGCCTCCACATCCAGCTTGATCTTGCCGCCGGCGAAGAAATCCGGGTTGAGGTAGCCGAGCACCAGATTGGCGTCGGTGCAGGCCGGCAATTGGCCGCCGAGGCCATAGGACACCGGTCCCGGCGCCGCGCCCGCACTTTGCGGTCCCATGCGCAACAGCCCGCCGGCATCAATCCAGCCGATGGAGCCGCCGCCGGCGCCGATGGTGTGGATGCCGAGCATGGGCAGCGCAATACGCAGCCGGTCAATCTCGCCCTCGTTGACCATCACCGGGCCGCCTTCGACCAGGGCGGCTTCGAAACTGGTGCCGCCCATATCGACGGTGATGCATTTGTCCTGGCCCATGGCCTGGGCGTAGACCAGCCCGGCAACCGGCCCGCCGGCGGGGCCCGAAAGCAGCGTCAGGGCTGCCTGTTCGCGGGCCACTTCCGGCGACATGACTCCGCCGTTGGACTGCATCACCATCAGGACGCCGGCGAAGCCGATATCTTTTAAGCGCGCCTGAAGCTGGTCCAGATAGTGGCTGAGCTTGGGCCCCACATAGGAATTAAGCGCCGTCGTCGAGATGCGCTCATAAAAACGGATCGACGGCAACAAATCGGTGGAGACGGTGAGATACGCGCCCGGCAATTCCTTGCGCACCAGTTCCGCCGCCGCCCGTTCGTGCCCAGGATTGGCGAAGGCGTTCATGAAGCAGATGGAGACCGCCTCGACGTCTTCGGTCTTGAACGTCTCTATCGCGGCGCGGATATTATCCAGATCAAGGGCATCGATCTCTGCGCCGTTCCGGTCCAGCCTGCCGCCGACGCCCATGCGCAAATATCTGGGCACCAGCGGTTCCACATTTGTATAGCGGTTGTTGTACTGCTCTTCGCGGATGCCGCGCCGCATCTCCAGCGCATCGCGGAGCCCCTTGGTGGTGATCAGCCCCGATTTGGCGCCGGTGCGGGTCAGTGTTGCGTTGGTGGTGACTGTGGTGCCGTGGACGATGGTTTCGAGGGACGCGGCGAAATCTTCCAGACTCATCGCTGGTTCCATTCCGGCGGCCAGTTCTTCGAGCCCCTGGATAACGGCGATGGATGGGTCTTCGGGGCTCGACAGGCATTTGTGAATACGCGCCGACGCGCCCTCACCGACCAAAAAGAAATCGGTGAAAGTACCGCCCACATCGATGCCGATTTTTAATGCCACGCCACGCTTCTTTCGCTGCCTATCGCCTCAACGGCTATTGTCTATGGCAGCCCTAGCCTGTCAAACCTCTTGTGGTCTGAAGTCCACCCGCTGCATGGCGTAATGGCTGTTGGGGCCGGGTTTGACCGGGAAGGATTTGTAATCGTCGCGCAGCCGGTGGCGCACATCGGACGCCAAAGCGGCGTTGAGCCCACCCAGGTCGTCGAACACCACCTCGTTGCCGAGGATGCAGCCGGAACTTGGGATTTTGATGGAGCTGGTCCACTCCGCCGGCACATAACAAAACACGTTCCGGATGCCCGGCATGTCGGCCATGATCGGCGGATGATTTTCCAGGTAATAGCTCCGGAACAGATTTTCGTCGCTTACCGGCGCAAAATAACGGACCACAAAGGACATAGGTGCGGTGCGAAAGCCGGGATCGTCAACGCCCGCTATGGGAAAAGCGGAAACTTCCAACGCATCACCCTTGGCCGATGGCCCGGCGGCTTCGATCAAGCCCCGAATTTCCGTATCGGCGAACAGCGCATCCAGGGCGCTCACATCCGCCACATCGATTTGCACCATCACGGCCGGCGGCGCTTCGTCATCCACATAAGGGTCTTCGGCCTTGTCCGGCGTGAACAGGCTGGCGCCGAGCAATTCTGCCCGCCCCATCAGGCGCGGCATCAACGGCTCGGCAAAGGCGGCGTCATTGCTGGTCAGGAAATAGGCAATGGTCATGGGGCGCTCGGGTTTCTACGCCGCGTCTGCCGGGGTTACCCGCCGCGCGATCTCCGCGCCGCGTTCTCGTTCGACCACGGCGATATCGTGCTGGCTTTGCAGGTCGAGCCAGAACTGGGCGCCGTTGCCGAAGTACCTGCCGAGGCGCAAGCCGGTGTCGGCGGTGATTGAGCGGCGGCCATTCAATATGTCGGTGATCCGCCCGGACGGAACACCAAGGTCGAGCGCCAGCCGGTTGGCGCTCAAGGCCCGCGCTTCCAGTTCACGCTTCAACAATCGGCCAGGATGTGCAATCGGCGGCATGGCTCTATCCTTTGTGGTAATCGACAATTTCGACTTCGTAGGCATCGCCCTGGCGGAACTGGAAACAGATTCGCCAAGGTCCATTTACAATCATCGCCCATTGCTCCCGGCGATTGCCTTTGAGCTTGTGCAATCCGACGCTCTTGAGCGGACTTAGGTCTTGGAGCGACTTTGCGGCGTTCAGAGCCAGGAGGAGATCCGTGGCGGCATCGAAGTCCAGCCCCCGAAATCGGTTTGGCCGCTCGCCGCCCCAAATTTTCCCGCTTGCCGAATTGCGCCATGATTGTATCACGGCAAAAACGTACTACGAGAAGCATTAAGTTGCAATGGAGGCGTATGCGCCGACAACTCTCAACTATCGCCTCCGGTTTGGCCGGGTCCAGTGAATAGGGTGTAGCCATATCGGCTCGTGGTTTGCTAAGTAAGCGCACCCAAAATGAAAGGCAGGTCATGTCAAATCTTGTTGCGCCCCATGGCGGCGGTCCGTTGCATCCTTTGCTGCTTCCCGAATACGAACGAGTTGAAGAGAAAAAGCGCGCGGCGAAGCTGAAACAGGTTCCCATGTCGAGCCGCGAATTGTCTGATCTTTTGATGCTGGGCATGGGCGCCTATACGCCCTTGCAGGGGTTTATGGGGGAGGCCGATTGGCGCGGCGCCTGCGCCGATATGACGCTGGCAAGCGGACTGTTCTGGCCGATCCCGATTACGCTGTCCTGCTCGGCGGATCTGGCCGATGAAATATCCGAGGGCGATGACGTGGCCCTTTGCAACGGGTCAGGCGATATCTTTGGCGTCCTTAATGTGGAAGAGAAATATTCCATCGATAAGGCGTTCGAATGCCATCATGTCTTCCACACCGACGAAGACGCCCATCCGGGCGTACAAAAAGTCATGGCCCAGGGCGCGGTCAATCTGGCCGGGCCAGTGAAGGTTTTGGACGAAGATCATTATCCGGAAACCTATAAGGGGCTTTATCTCCGCCCCGCCGAGACCAGGGCGCTTTTTGAGAGCCACGGATGGTCCAGCGTTGCTGCCTTTCAGACCCGCAATCCCATGCACCGCAGCCACGAGTACCTCGCCAAGATCGCAATAGAAGTTTGCGACGGGGTGATGATCCACCAGACCCTGGGCGCCCTCAAGCCCGGCGATATTCCGGCCGAGGTGCGGGTCAAGGCGATCGATGCGCTGGTCAAAAATTACTTCGTCGAGGGTTCGGTCATCCAGGCCGGCTACCCCATTGAAATGCGCTACGCCGGGCCCCGCGAAGCCTTACTGCATGCTTTGTTCCGGCAAAATTTCGGCTGCTCGCACCAGGTGGTCGGGCGCGATCATGCCGGCGTCGGCAGCTATTACGGCCCATTCGATGCGCACCATATATTCGATACGCTGGAAGAGGGCGCGCTCAAAACCCTACCGCTTAAAATCGATATCACGTTCTTCTGTGAAAAATGCGCGGGCATGGCGACCGGCAAGACCTGCCCCCACGATGAGAGCGAGCGGCTCAATATTTCGGGCACGCGGCTGCGCGAAATGTTCGCCAATAAAGAGGTCGTGCCGCCCGAATTCTCACGGGTCGAAGTGCTCGCTATTTTATCGGAATATTACGACGGCCTGGATTGACGCGCGCTGCCTCAATCTTGATAGTAGTGCAGCTCGAACAAGAGGCAGCCGCCGTCGGACTTGAACGGCCCGTGGGCTGCGCCGGGCGGGCGGCAGGCGAAAGTGGGGGCAGTGAATTTCTCGCCGCCTTCGCCGTTTTCATCATTGCCGACGATTAGATCACCTTCGACCAGGAAGACCTCTTCCCAATGATCGTGGACGAAGGGCACCGTTGTGTATTCGCCGGGAACGAAGCGCAGGAAGCGTGAACGGCTGCCGCTCTTGCCGTCTTCGTCTAGATCGGTGACCAGGACTTTCTGGGTGATGCCGTCCGGGTAGCCTTCTGGCGTCTCCCAGCCGTCGTCCATATCCAGGGGGAAAAATTCCAGATGCGGTTTGCCTTTGGCCATGTCTCGTTCTTTCCTTAAATAGCGCCCGGAAGGGCTTGAATGTCGTAGGCGTGGAGAAGCGAAGTATCGCGCGCCGGATCATAAATCTCCACCTCAAATCTGTCGGCGCCGCCCACCTTGCCGATCACGGCGAGGGTGCCGCCGAACATCAGTGTGCCCGGCTCCAGCGCACCGCCGTCCCGGTAGCTGGCTATCAATTCCGTCGGCGGCTTCAAGGCGGCGATGGAGCCTTCCTGATAGAGCCGCCGTATCCCGTCGTTGGTCGCATAGGAACGCAGGACCAAATCGTCCCAATGATCGGCCACGTCGGCGTGCCGCCAAAGATTGGGGCCCACCGGCTTGGCGCACATTTGTTTGGAGACGGTGACGTCGAAGGCTTCTACCTTTCGGTCCGTATGGTCCGAGCCGACGCCCACCCAAAGATCGCCTTGGGACGCCAGCATAAAGCATTCCGCCTCGCCGCTCGAATTCGCCCCCAATGCCTGGATCGAAGGGGCCTGGGTAAGAAGGCTCGCCGATGCCCGGTAAAAGCAGGGCGTCGCGGGCGGGCGGGCGACGCCGATGGCTTCCAATTCTGCGATATGTTCTTCCACGGCGGCCGTGTCGCGCCCGGTCCAGCCGGCGATGACCAATTGATCGACGTTGGCGTCGATGGGTTTGCCGTCAAATGTAAAGTGCAATTCTGTTGGTGTTGTCATGTTTGTTCTCAATGGTTAAATCTCGCCCCCATGAACCCCAATTCACCGGTCGGCGTCAACGCCAACTTGCAAGGCGCGCTCTGGATGATCTTGGCCGGCGGCGCTTTCACTATCGCAAATGTGGCGGTGCGCTCGGCGGCGCTGGAAATTCATCCCTTCGTGATTGTTTTTTTGCGCAGTATCATCGCCGTTCCCTTGTTCGCGCATCTGTTTCTGGCTAAGGATTTTCATTGGAATCCCGGTCCCAATTTCCGTTTTCATGTCTCGCGCGGCATCCTCCAGGCGACCGGCCTTTTATGCCTTTATGTAGGCATATCGATGACGCCGCTGGCCACCGTCGCTGCCGTGGGGTTTGTCATGCCCATCGTATCGGGCGCCGGAGCCATCTTGTTTCTGGGGGAGCCGTCCAGGTTCGGGCGTTGGTTCGCAGTGTTGTTCGGCTTTGCCGGCGTTCTGATAATCCTAAGGCCGGGATTGATCAGCCTGACCCTAGGCGCACTTTTGGTAGTCGCCTATGCGGTGCAGCAGGCGACATCAAATTTGTGCGCCAAAGCTCTGATAGCGCGTTCGGAACGACCGGCGGCGGTGGTCGCCTGGATGACCCTAATTTCTGCGCCGGTGGCCCTGGTCCCGGCGCTGCTCGTCTGGTCCTGGCCGAGTGCGTATGTCTGGGGGCTGGTTGCGATCAATGCGGTGATGTCGACCATCGCCCATTTGGCCACGGTGCAGGCCTATAAATGCGCCGATATCACGGTTATCGATCCGATGATATTTTTCCGCCTGGTTCTCGCCGCCTTCGCCGGCTTTGTGCTGTACAGCGAGGTTCCCGATTTTTGGACCTGGGGCGGCAGCATTGTTATATTGATTGCTGGCATGATTTTGAGCCGGGATGAACGATCCAAAAGGAGCAAGGCAGCGTGAGCGAACCCCAAGAAATTTTAATCGCCGGCGGCGGGCCGGTTGGTCTGGTGACCGGTTATGCGCTCGCCAAGCAAGGCATCCCGGTTACCGTGTTCGACGAAAATGACGAATTGCAGGAAGACCCCCGCGCCGCCACCACCCACCCAGCCACTTTGGAGCTGTTGGGCCAGTTGGGGGTGATCGATCAGGTGATCGCGCAAGGTCTGGTGTCGCCGATCTTCCGCTTTTGGGACCGGCCCACCGGCGAAATGGTCGCCGAATTTGATCACGCGCTACTCAAAGACGACACGCCCTATCCCTTTGTGGTGCAGTGCGAGCAATTCAAGCTGACCCACATTCTTCTAGACCTCATAGCCGGGCTGGATAACTGCGAGGTTAAGTTTTCGCACCGGGTTACTGGGCTGGGAGTAACTGCCGATAGCGTATCCGTTGATGTGGAAACGCCGGGCGGTAGCGAGAAATTTACCGGGCGCTATTTGATCGGCTGCGACGGCGGGCGTTCGCTGGTGCGCAAGGAAATGGATATCGATTTCGAAGGCTTCACCTGGGCGGAACGGTTCCTGGTGCTGACCACGCCCTTTGATTTCGAAGCCGGGCGCGGCATGTGCTATCGCAACTACATCGCCGATCCCGAGGAATGGTGCAATTGTTTTAAAGTCGCCGGCGACGGCCCGCCGGGGCTATGGCGGACGGTCTACCCCGCCGATCCCGACGCGCCGGAAGAAAGCTTGATGGGCGATGATTTTGTGCAAAACAAGCTGCAGAATTTTTTTCCGCAAGGAGAAGGCTACGACATTGTGCACCGTAATCTTTACACCGTGCATCAACGGGTCGCCGCTACGTTTCGGAAAGGCCCCGTGCTATTGGCCGGCGATGCCTCCCACGTCAACAATTCCATTGGCGGCATGGGCCTCAACGGCGGTATCCAGGATGCCATGAATTTGGCGGAAAAGCTGGCTCAAGTGTGGAAGGGCGACGCCGATGAGAGTTTGCTGGACCGCTACGATGTGCAGCGCCGCACCTACGCCAAGGATTATGTTCAGCAGCAGACCATTCAGAATAAGAAGCGCCTGGAAGCCAAAGACGCGCAAGCCCGCAAGCGCTCCCAGGACGAATTGCGGGCGATGGCGGCGGACCCGGGAAAAGCCCGCGCCTTCATGCTCAAAACCTCGATGATCGAAGCCATGCGGGCGATTGAAGATTAGTCGATTACAATAATCTCCGCGTCCGGCGCCTCCGCATAGAGCCGCGCGACCAGATCGGCGCGCCGCTCCAACGTAGCGCGCTGGTTAACATAGCCCTTGTCGGTGATCTCGTTGGCATCGATCTGCGGCGGCTCGGCCATTAACAACAGACGCTTCACGGCGCGGCTGGAACCGCCTCCCGACGTCTGGTTGTGGGCACCGATCGCGTCCCGGACAAAATCCCGCGTCTTGGCGTCGCTCATAAGGGTGGCCAAATCCGCATCATCGCCCGCGCCGATCAGGCCGCGCAATCCAGCAAGGTTTGGCCAGGCGAGAGCGGTGATGTAATCCCGGTCGTGGCCGGCGATGACGGCGTCTTGAATGACCGGCGCGGCGGCGGCGATCAGGTCCGGGCGCAACACGCCGGGATGCACCCAGGTGCCGCTGGCCAGCTTGAAATCCTCCGCCACGCGGCCATCGAACCACATGCCAAGGGACGCATCATCTTCGTCTTCCAGGCGCATGGCATCGCCAAAGCGGAAAAAGCCATCGTCGTCGAAGGCCGCTTCGGTCAGATCGGGTCGGCCTAGATAGCCGGGTGTGATGTTGGGGCCGCGGCCGCGGATTTCCAGCTTGTTTTCTTCTGGCGCCAGTTTGACTTGGCTGCCCGGCGTCACGTTGCCCACATTACCGGGGCGATCGACCAGCCAATGGGCGCCGGTTATCAAGGGCGCCGACTCGGTGGAGCCGAACGCCGAGACCATGACAATACGCTCGCCGGTGGTCTCGATGGCCAGGCGTTCCAGGCGCTGCCAAAGATCGGCGGAAAGGGCAGCGGCGGCATAGAAGATCAAGCCGACGCGGGAGAAGAAGTTTTCCCGCAGCTCTTTGTCATTTTCCAGAAACGGCAGCAGCATGCCATAGCCCGCCGGCACGTTGTAATAGGCTGTCGGCGCGATGTCTTTTAAGTTGGCGGCGGTTTTCTCGATCAGGCCGGGGGCCGGCTTGCCCTCGTCGATATATAATGTGCCGCCGGTCTTCAGTGCCAGATTGAGCACATAGTTTCCGCCGAAGGTGTGGTTCCAGGGCAGCCAGTCGACCATCACTGGTGCGACCTCCATGTAATAGGGTATCTGCTGGACGCTCATCTGCTGGTTGGAACACAGCATCCGTTGGGTATTGATGACTCCCTTGGGCGTCCCGGTGGAGCCCGAGGTGAATAAATATTTGGCTATCGTGTCGCCGGTGACGGCCCGGAAGGCGTCCTCCATGCCGGCGCCCGGCGCCGCATCCGTCAGTTCCCGGAAATCATCGCCGATCACCATCTCCGCATCACCAAAAGGCACGGCGGCGAGCACTTTTTCGAATTGGGCATTGGAGGCGGCATAGACCAGACCCGGCTGCACCAATTCCCGGATCAGTTTGACCTTGGCGAAATCAGTACTCATCAAGGAATAAGCGGGCGATACCGGCGCGATGGGAATGCCCACCTGCATGGCGGCAAAACTAAGCAAGCCATGATCGATGCCGTTGCCGGACAACAGCATTACCGGCTTGTCCGCGCCTAAGCCCCGGTCCAGAAGCGATTGTGATATGGCGTCGCACTGGGCCCGCGCATCCGAATATGTGACGCTGCGCCAATCGCCGTCCGCCGTCCGCTCGGCAAGAAATATGCCGTCCGGGCGGACCTCGGCCCAATGGCGCATGATATCACCGAGCTGCGTCTCGTATTCCCCGAGCGGATCGTTGGATTTGAGAATTACACCGCCGCCTGGCAGGGGGGTGGCGGCGATAGACGGGGTGGCCAATGATATGGGTCGTATAGGCGTGGAAGTCATATTGGGGCGCCTCCGGGAAATTTTTTCCGAAATATTGGCTGCGTTACTTGATCTGCGCCATCATGGCGGCGAAAAAATCGCCGTCCTTTTGGAATATCTGGTCGAGCACGGTGAAATGATTGGCATCGGCGACGGTATGCTTTTCCGCATCTTCGCATAGGGCCACATAGGATTCCGAGAGGGTATGGAAGCCTTCGGGCTCTGCGCCACCGACCAATGCCAAGACTGGTGCTGCAACCAATGGCGGGCCGTCCAATAGCCCATTGCGGCGCGCCATATCCAGATCAAGGCGCACATCTTCATTGATCGAAGTATGCATAATGGCTTCAGGCTCGAAGGCGCCGGAGACGGGCATGGCACCCTTGAACACGTCTTTCGGCAAACCGGCATCGGTCCAGTTCTGGCGCATCATCATGGCCGTCAAGTGGCCTCCGGCGGAGTGGCCCGATATATACAGGCGCTCCGCATCGATGCCGAGGGCGTTGGCGTTTTGGTAGATATAAATAACCGCCCGTTTGATCTCTTCGACAATGGTATCCAAGGTCACGTCCGGGCAGAGATCATAATTCAGCGATATGTGGGTAACTCCGGCGGCTACCACATCGGTTGCCAGATGGCTGTAATCGCTCTTGTCCATGGCCCGCCAATAGCCGCCGTGGATGAATATCTGCGCCGGCGGCGGGGTGCCCTTGGCGTCGGACGCGGCGGCAAATATATCGAAGGTTTCCTTCGGATTGGGCCCGTAGCGGACGTCAATTTCGCTGGTAAGCGCTGCGCGCGCCCGCTCCGCTCGGCCCGGCAACGCACCCATAAGCTCGGCCGCGTTGGCAACCGTCAGGCGGGGGTTGAAATGATATTCAATGGTTTCGTCATCTTCACTGCGCCAATCGAAGCTCATTGCTGCGTGTCTCCCGCAATAATTTTGCTATAATGTCGATCTAATATCCACGGCCTTAGGGGTAGTTACAATGTTGAAAACCGGCAAGCAGCATTTGGACGGCTTGAAAGACGGCCGTGTTGTCTATATCGGCGATGAACGTATCGAAGACGTGACAACCCATCCCGCCTTCGCCCGCGCCGCCGAAACCGTCGCCGGACTTTATGACGCCAAGCACGATCCGGCCAACAAGGATCTGTTGTCGTTCGAAGAAGACGGCGAGCGTTATTCCATGTGGTACCTACGCGCCAAGTCCCGGGATGATTTGCGGAAACGCACCGCCGCCCACAAATTCATCGGCGATCAGACCTTCGGCATGATGGGCCGCTCCCCCGATCACGTATCGTCGTTCGTCACCGGCATGTCGACATCGCCCGAAGTATTCGATACCGATGATTATAAATTCGGCGTCAATATTTCCGCCTATTACGAACATATGCGCAAAAACGATATCTTTGCGACCTATGCGGTGCTGCCGCCGCAAGCGGCGCGCAATCCAGATTTTTATGAAAAGAACAATCTGCCCATCCCCACCCTTATGGTGGTCGATCAGGACGACGAGGGGGTGGTAATCTCGGGCATGAAGATGCTGGCTACCAGCGCCGTCTTCTGTGACGAGATATGGATAGGCAATTTGCTGCCGCTGGCGCCGGACCAAATCAAGCAGGCGATCACCTGCGCCGTTCCGTGCAATATTCCCGGCCTCACCATGTGGATGCGCCAGCCCATCGCGCTCAACGCCAAGAACGAGTTCGATGCGCCGCTCACCTGGCGGCTGGACGAAACCGATGTGCTGGTCATGTGTGATCGGGTCAAGGTTCCATGGGAAAAGGTGTTCGTCATGGATGACGCAATCTTGGCACGCGAGGTTTATATCCGATCCCCTGGCCATTGTTACGGCAACCACCAGGCCAATGTGCGTTTTTGGTCGAAGATGCAGCTTATCACCGGGCTTTGCAGCCGCGTCACGCAAGCGACTGGTGCCGATCAGGTGCCTGCGGTGCGCGAAACCCTAGGCCGCATGGCGTCCCTGGAAGCCACGCTGTCGGGGATGATCCATGGCCAGATCGAAGCCGCCGAAGATTGGCCGAAAGGCTTCAAGACCTTTAACCGACGCATGATGTATGCGGCGCTCAATTGGTGCACCGAGGGCCATTCCGAATTTATCGATAAATTGCGCGAATTGTGCGGCGGCGGTGTTTTTCAAATGCCGGCCAGCGTCACTGTCATGCACGACGAAGCCCTGGCCAAGGAGTTCGCGAAATATTTCCAGACGCCGCAGATGCCGGCGCTGGAACGCATGAAATTGTTCAAGTTGGCCTGGGACGTGGTCGGCTCGGAATTTGCCGGCCGCCAGCAGCAATACGAAAAATTTTATGCGGGCGCGTCGTTCATCGTGCGCAATCACAGTTTCCGCGAAGCCCCGTGGGATATGTTCGATGGTTTGGTCCAGGACATCATGGACGGCTACGATGTACCAGAAGCGCTCTAGCTGTGAGCTCTCAAGACGTTGTTCATTCCTGTGGAGAGAATTCGTCGAGGAGCGTGGGGATGAGAAACGGCTTCACATAGACGGTGAAGCTGACGGCGTTGATGGGTCCGCCGACCCCGATTATTGATATAAGCTATTATTATATAACGATAATACGAATTGGGTTCGTTTCGTAATTCCCCTGACGTTTCGATTGGGACCCTATTCCGCCACCGGATTTTAATTCGTGACAGTATACTAATTAATGCATGCTGAAATAGTTAATTAGTATACTGTCACGAATTAATCTGAGACCCCGTGAGATATTGGTTTGGACCAGGACATCATGGATGACTACGACATTCCGGAGGCCGCCGAGTAATTAGACGCCCAAGTAGCGGTGCTGAATATCTTCGCTATCCCGCAAATCGGCCGACGAGCCGGTCCACACCACGCTGCCTTTTTCGATGATGTAATGGCGGTCGGCGATGCGCGACAGGATATCGACGTTTTTGTCGATGACCAGGATCGACTGGCCTTCGGATTTCAGCATCTCCAGCACATTCCAGATATCGGCGCGCACCAGCGGCGCCAACCCTTCGGTGGCTTCGTCCAGGATCAGCAATCCGGGATTGGTCATGAGCGCCCGGGCGACGGCCAGCATCTGCTGTTCACCGCCCGATAGCTGGTTGCCCATATTGCTCTGACGCTCCGCCAAGGACGGAAACAAATCAAAGATGCGGCCAAGGACCCAGGGATTGGCGGAGACATTGCGGTTGCTGGCGGTCGCCACCAAATTCTCGCGCACCGTCAAATTCGGAAATATCTGTCGGCCTTCGGGTACCAGGCCGAGGCCCAGCTTTGCAATCCGATAAGACGGCAATGCCTGAATGGCTTGGCCCCGATATTCGATGGAACCGGCGTGGGCCGGGGTCAGCCCCATGATGGTGCGCACTGTGGTGGTCTTGCCCATGCCGTTGCGCCCCAAGAGGGTGACCATCTCACCTTCTTCGATTTCCAGGGCCATGCCGTAGAGAACCTGCGATGCGCCGTAGGAGCTTTCGACGCCGCCGAGATGCAGCAATGCGGCCATCAATCGTCCCCCAGATAGGCGCGGCGCACATCTTCGTTGGCGCGAATTTCGGCGGGCGCGCCGGACGCGATGGCTTGGCCGTAGACCAGCACCGTGATCTTGTCGGCGAGTGCGAAGACGGCGTCCATATCATGTTCGATCAAGAGCATGGTGTATTGGCTTTTGAGGCCGGAAAGATATTTGACCATGTGTTCAGATTCTTCGGCCCCCATGCCGGCCATGGGTTCGTCCAAAAGCAGCATCTTAGGCGCCGTCGCTAATGCCATGGCAATTTCCAGTTGGCGTTGTTCGCCGTGGGCCAGATTGCCAGCCAGCACTCCGGCGCGCTCTCCAAGGCCGAGGGCGCTCAGAATTTTTAATACCGGTTCCTTCAAGGCGGCATCGTTCTTGACCGGCTTCCAGAACTTAAAACTATGTCCCTGGCGCGCCTGGATGCCGAGGGACACATTTTCGGCGACCGAGAAATTCTTGAGGATCGAAGTAATCTGGAAGGAGCGCACCAGCCCCGCATGGCAGCGCCTGGATGCCGACATATGGGTAATGTCGCTGCCATTGAATAGGATTTGGCCGCCATCGGGTTTCATCATGCCAGAAATTTGATTGATCAGCGTCGTCTTGCCGGCGCCGTTGGGCCCGATGATGGCGTGTAATTCGCCGGGCTGGACCTCGAAATTCAGATTGTCGGTGGCCACCAGGCCGCCAAAATTTTTGGCGAGGTTGGTAAGCTTAAGGATCGGTTCGGTCACGACCCAGCCCCCATTTTCCGATCAGCCCTTCGAGCCCACCGCGCGCAAATAGCACGACCAGAATTAAAAATGGTCCGAATATTAGATGCCATTGGTCGGTGATATTTGAAAGAATTTCGGCCAATATCCCGAATATAATGGCGCCGCCCAAGGGCCCGAAGATCGTGCCCATGCCGCCTAGCACAACCATAAATATCAGATCGCCCGAGCGCGGCCAGAACATTGTATCGGGACTGATGAAATCTTCGAAATTGGCGGATAGCACGCCAGCCAGACCGCACATGACGCCGGCAATTACGAACGCCGCAAGTTTGTAGCGGTAGGTGGGATAGCCGATAGAGTGCATGCGGTCGTCGTTGGACTGGGAGCCCCGGATTACCATGCCGAAACGCGAATTGACCAAGCGGTGCGTGAGGTAAAGGCAGCCGATCATTACGGCGAATATCAGGTAATACATCGTCATCGCATCGTTCAAATCGAAAAACGACAATCCGAAATCGCTGCGCGTATCAATGTTAAGGCCATCGTCACTGCCATAGACTTCCAAACTAAGCGACAGGAAATAAACCATCTGCGCAAAAGCCAGGGTGATCATGATGAAGTAAACACCCTTGGTGCGCAGGCATATGGCGCCGATCACGAGCGCGAAAAGACCGGATACCAAAAGCGCCAATGGCCATTGGATATAGGCGCTCTCAATGCCGTGGAAGGCGAGTATGCCGACCGTATAACCACCCAGGCCGAGGAAAACCGCATGGCCAAAGCTGATCATGCCGCCGTAACCCATGATAAAGTTCAAGCTGACCGCGGCGATCGCCCAGATCATCGTGCGTGCGAATACATCGGTGTAAAATTCTTGTCCGATGGCCGGCGCAATCACCGGCATAAACAGGCAAAGAAGAATGAGGGCCGTATTATAAACCCTGGTGCCCGATTTCAGCGCGGAGAATAGGGCCGAAATATTTATCATATGCCCCTCGGCGGAAATAGACCCTGAGGTTTAAAGGCAAGAATGGCGGCCATAAGAAGGTAAATGAGCATCGACGATATGGCCGGACCGGCGGTATCGGCCGCATTGGCGGGCATGACCGCCAGCAGGGCCACATCGATGAAGGAACGGCCCATGGTGTCAATAACACCAACGATGATAGAGGCAAGAAACGCGCCCCGGATCGATCCGATGCCGCCGATAACAATCACGACGAAGGCAAGGATCAAAACGTCTTCGCCCATGCCGCTTTGCGCTTGCGTGATCGGCGCAACGATCATTCCGGCAAATCCGGCAAGCGCGGCGCCCAATCCAAACACGGCGGTGTACAAAAGTTTGATATCGATGCCGAGGGCGCCGACCATTTCCCGATTGGAAGCTCCGGCGCGGATCAGCATGCCGATCCGCGTTTTTACCACCAGGAAATAAAGCCCTATTGCGACAACAAGACCCATGGCAATTATGAACAATCGATAGATGGGAACCGTCACACCGCCGCCAAGCCCAGTCGTGCCTTGCAGTTCCGGCGGCAGTCTAATGGCTAAGCCTCCGGCGCCAAAAACAACAAGAAACAATTCGTTGAAAAAAATGATTAAGCCAAAAGTTGCCAGCACCTGATCCAGGTGATTGCGCACATATAGCGTTCGAAGAACGAGCACCTCTAGAATGATCCCAGCAACCATCGCCATCGGGATGGCAAGCAAAATGGCCCAGGTGAACGAGCCGGTCAAATCCGCGACGGTGGCGGCAAAAAAAGCGCCAAACATGTAAAGCGTGCCGTGGGCAAGATTAACCAGATCCATGATCCCGAAAATCAGCGTCAGACCCGCAGCCATCAGGAAAAGAATGATTCCCAATTGAAAACCGTTAAAAAATTGCTCTGCGACAAGGGCGTAATTCATCGAAATTGGCTCAGGGGCGTTTCAATAGCCGCGCTTTTATTCGTCTTTGAAAAAAGGAAAACGGGGACGCCAAAACGCCCCCGTAATCTCAGGTGCAATATTTTAGATAAAGATTAAAGTTTGCAATCTTTTGCAAACGGCGTTTCGTGATCTTTGAGAACGATACCGCGGTTGGCCACGGTCCAATTGCCGTCCTTATCCGTTACCACTTCGCGGGCATAGAAATTTTGGATCGGGAAGTGATTTTTACCATAACGGAATTTGCCTCGCACCGACGGGAAGTCCGCTTTTTCCATAGCAGCACGCATGCCGTCCATATCCTTGAGATTGCCGTTGACGCCTTCGACGCCTGACTTGATCAGGAACATGGTGTCATAGGCCTGCGCCGCATAAAACGCCGGATAAACCCCGCCGCTCCGTTTGCGGAATTCGGCAACGAAACGCTTGTTCTGGGCGTTGTCCAGATCGGGCGACCAGAACTGGGTTTGCTGCGTTCCGAGTACATTCGTCAATCCGGCTTTTTGCAGCAACGGCAAGTTGGACCCATCGATGCTGAACACGTGATAAAGCGGAATGGTTTTGTCGAGGCCGGCCTGACGATATTGGGTCAGGTATTTGGCGGTCGCCGCGCCCGGATAGAAAATGAAAATTCCGTCCGGCTTGGCCGCTTTGGCTTTTGACAATTCGGCGGACCAATCACTATGGCTCGGCCAGGGTGTTAAATCCTTGCCGATGATCTTACCTTTAAATGTCGCTTCTACACCGGCGAGCATTTGCTTGCCCGCGGCATAGTTGGCGGTCATGACATAAAGGGATTTCACGCCTTTCCTGTTAAGCAACTCACCCATCGCCATCGGGGTCTGGCTGTTTTCCCAGGCCGCGCTGAAGAAATTCTTATGGCATTTTTTGCCGGCGTAGAGCGAATGGCCGGCATTGGAGGTGATAAAGAATTTTCCGGCCTTAAGCACCATCGGCGCCGAAGCACCGAGAACATGCGACCAGATGTATCCGGCCATCAAATCAACTTTGTCTTTTTTCAGAAGCTTTTCAGTCTTCTGCTTACCTTGTTTAGGGTTTACGGCATCGTCTTCAAATAAAACTTTGACGTCGAGGGGCCCCATTTTGTGGTTCATGTGGTCGAGTGCAATCTCAACCGCCAATTTCATTTGCTTGCCGAGAAGCGAGGCCGGCGTCGTCAGCGTCGTGACGTAGCCAATCTTGATTTCTTTTGCTTCAACCGGCCCTGCCGCAATCAATAATACTGGCATAAGCAGTGCGAGCTTTTTGAACATGGTTCTCTCCCTGTTGTTCAATTGATTAACTAATATGCAACGGGGGCATTTTAAGGCGGAATGAATAATATTCAAGTGGGCCGCTTTAAACCTCGGCAAATTCCATCAGGTGTATTTCCGTCCCTAGCCGCTTATAGAGAATATGTTGGTAAGGCACGGCGTTGATATGACGCCCTCCCAATCATTCGCGCTATTCCCCTTACTCATTCTCCCGTTCCGGCCGGTAGCGCTTGCCGCCGCCCAGTTTGTAGAGCCGCTTGTAATGCCCAGTATGAAAGCGCTGGCCCTCGACCAGCGTGCGGATGAACGTCACCTGCTCCACTTCCAGCTCCAACCGTTCCGCGATCTGGCCGTCGGTGAGGCCCATGCCGGCCCGGCCCGCCTCGATGGCGTCCCAATCCATTTCGCGCACCGCATCGCCGATGCGGGTCTGTTTGTTGTGGCTGAGATCGAAAATCTCATCGCCCAGTTCCGTCACCATATCCTCGCTGACGCCGTAGGCTTTATGAAAACTGGTTTCCGCCATTAATCTTCTCCCCGTTCCAGCGCCGCCTCGGCGCGCAGGATGGGATCGGCCAAGGGCGCACGGGTGGCGATGGGGCAGACGCGCATGCATTCAAAACACTGGGCTAAAAGCCCGCCTGAGCCCACCGACATTTTGTACCAAAGGGTTTTGTTTTCGGGCCGGTGCAGCATGGCGGAGCGCTCTTCGTCCGTGTCCGCGTTCATGGCGCCGGCCAGGACGGTGGCCAGGGTTTCATATTGCTGGGTCATTTCGGCGCAGGCGGCCATGTCGTATTTCATGTCGGCCTGTTTGCCGTCTTCGCTGATAGATCCCGACAGACACTGCACCGGGCAAAACTTCATGCAGGGCGTCTGGCCGATTTTTTTGTACATGTCGGTGCAGGATGGCGCCGGGCAGGGGTTTGTCTCCATGGGCTTGTCTGGCTCCAACTCCAATTCGGTGAAGACGGAGGCGAAATACATATAACCAAACTCGGGATGCAAAAGGATATCACCGGCGAGGCTGCGGGCGCCGATGCCGGCCAGCTCGGCGTGCAGCTTGATGCTTTGCAAAGGCACCCGGGAGCCGAGCTCGGGATCAATATCCGGCGGGCAATAGACAGAGCGTTCCAAATATTGCCGCTCGATCATGAACGCCAGGCCATAGGCGATGGTATAGGCGCGGCCCTCGGTGGAGCCGAAGAAGCTCATGGCCTTGGCCGGCAGGGTCCAGGCGCCCTGGGTTTGGCCGCCGACGCCGAGGGAGATCACTGATTTCACCCTCGGCATCAGATCCGATGGCCGGTGGCCGGCGGGCGCGATCCGTTCCAGCGCTTCCAGATCGGCAACGCCCGCCGCCAGCGCGCCTTTTTTGCGGCAATAGCCGAGGATCGCTTCCTTGGCTTCGCCTGGATCGATATCGATTTTCTTGTTTGCCATATCAGCCACGCTTGTCTGTAAATCGGGGCGCTTTGACGCTGGTCTCGAATTCTTTCGCCAAGGTGCCGACGCTTAAAAACTCCACTTCCGGGGTCAGCTCGAAGCGGGTCTTGGTGCCATCCATAACGGCGGCTTTCAGGCCTACCTCATCGGCGCCCCGGCGCGCCTCGATGGACAGCCTGAAAACATCGTTGCCGTCCTGGCTTTCCAAGGCTTCGGCCTTGAAATCCATGACGGCCGTATTTTCGAACAGGAAATCTTCGAAGTCCTGATGATTGATGTTGATGCCGCGCACTTTGAAAAACCCGGCCGTTCTGTGTGCATGCTCGATCACCGGGAAGACGGCGAAATCTGAGCCGGTGGCGCCTTCGGATTTGTAGGTGACCACGTCGCCGGAATTCCAGCGCAGGAAAGGCGCGCCGTTGTTGGAAAACATCGGCGTCACGATCAGCAATCCCGGCTCGCCCTCGGCCACTGGTTTTTTGGTTTCCTCGTCCACCACTTCGATGAAGGCCAAATCAGTCCAGATATGAAAGCCGTCGCGCTTGTCGCTTTCGGCGCCCATCATGGAAATTTCGGTCATGCCGAAACAATCGAACATGTCGGCGCCCCATTCCCGTTCCAGCTTGGCGCGCTTGGCTTTCGATACCGGCTCGGCGGTGCAGAGGATGCGGTTTACCGTACCGCCCGATAAATCATAGCCTTCCGATTGGGCCTGGTTGGCCAGATGCAGCCCGTAAGAGGACATGCCCATCCAAAGAGTAGGTTTCAGATCACGAATAAGCTGCAACTGGGCGGCGGATGGCAGACCGGTACCGGCGCCGGACCATACCATGCCGATATCGAGAATACGCCCGGCCCGCGCCCACATATGCCCCGCCGGATGGATGCCGAGGGGGAAGGAGTTGTGCGCCACATGGCCCGCCTCGGTGCCCGAACATTCAAAGGTGCGGGTGAAGCCGACCATGTTATAGCGGATGTCTTCGTAGGTTTTGGGGTAGAACAACGGCTTGCCGGTGGAGCCGCCGGAGCGCCAGAACTCGCAAATATCTGGTCCGCTGGCGATGCAGAAATCATCATAGAATTCCTCCGACGTCATTTCGCGAAGGGCATCTTTTTCCAGGATGGGAATCTTCTGCCATTCCTCGGGATCGTCCAGTTTGGCCATATTGATATCGGCCAGGGCATCCTTCCAATAGGCGGATTTTTTCGCGTTCTCCACCGCATGCGCTTTCTGGACGCGCTGCAAGGCGTCGATTTCCTTGCGATCCTTTGGCAAGCCGAGGGGCAGCTCTTCGCTCATGATGGCTCCTTGCCGATCCAACGGGCGTGGGCGGTGTAGCTTTCGGGTTTCGGCTCGCCAAGCATTTCGGCCAGCCGCGCCTCTTTCTCCGGTGTCGCTTCGGGGATCTCTTCCAGCGCATCCGCAAGCATGGCGTAATCATCGCCCACTGGGCACACATCCTGGCAGCGGCGGCAGCCGGTGACCACGCCGGCGCCGCGCAAGATGCTCTGCCACAAATTAAAGCTTTCTTCCGAGCGCAGCATTTGCAGCCGCTCATCCAGATTGGGCGCATCGAATATATTGCCCAGATGTTCGGTCAATTGGGCGAAGCCGTGCGGCGAGCGGTAGCGGTCACACCCCGGCCAGTCGCGCTCCCAATGACCGATGACATCGCCGGGGCAGGATTTGAGGCAGCGCCCGCATTCAGGGCCCTTGCACAGCGCGTCGGTTTGCCGCCCATCGGTTTCGCAATCGAAGGAGGCGAGCACCGCCGATACCATCACCCTTGGCCCATATTCCGGCGTCAACAGTTGCAGATTGAGGCCGAGGGTGCCGAGCCCGGCCTCCACGGCTGCATGCGACAGGGACAGAAGCGTGTCCAAATGCTCGCCGGGATCGTTTTGGTAGCGCCACGGATCCAGATGGGTGGGCGGAATGACGATCGCCGGATAGCCGTTTTCTTCCAGCCAATAGACCATGTCGAGGGAGGTTTCCTCCAACGCCGTCAGGGTCAGCTCGTCGTTGTAATATTTGTGGCGCTCGTCCCAGCGCTGGATGCGGGTTGTGCCGGCGGTCAGCTTCTTGGCGATGACGATGACCTTGCCGGCATCGTAGTCGGTGATGTCGGATGGCCGGCGCTCATCGCCGCCGCCCGGCGGATTGGCTTCCAGCTCCATGCCATCGGCGATGCCGACCAGATCGGCGCCAAACTCTCGTGCCTTGGCTTTGACAGCATCGGCGCTGATCGGGGTTTGAAATTCAGACACCATTGTCTTTTTCCATCTCGCGCTCTTTCTGGCGTTTTTTAAATTCCTGAAGTTGGCGGGCGACGATGCCTTGATAGCCGTCTGGCCCGACCCAGCGAATGTTCCAATCGTTCAGTCCGGCGATCTCCGCTCCATCTCGGCGCGCTTGCTTGAAGCCAGCGGCCTTGGCCTTCTTTTCCGGCGTCGTTTCCGGGATTACCTTTTGTAACGTGGCCAGATGGGCGTGGTAGTCGTTACCCACCGGACAGACCGCGAGGCAACGCGGGCAGTCACCGAACGATCCGACAACTCGTAGCAGTCCTTGCCAGAAACCAAAGATTTCCCGGTCGGCCAAGAGGGCTTTTTGTTCGGATGCGGGCTTTTGCGCATAGGCTTCCCAGAATTTGAGGATCGTGTGGAAGCCAAATTCCTGCGCTTCCGTAGCGCATTTACGTTTATCGATACCGAAATGGCGGACCGCGTCGGATGGGCAGGAATAGAGACAGCGCGAACAGCTCTCGCCGATGCAGACCTGTTCGGTCATCGGCTTATCGGCATCCAGTTCCGCCTCGGTCAATATGCCGGTGAGGTAAACGCGCGGGCCAAATTCCGGCGTCAGAATATTCACCTCCAACCCGAAGGCGCCGAGCCCGGCCTCGATCCCCAGATGCCGGGTCGACAGCCTGCCATAGCTGGCTTTTTTGTAGTTCCAGTCGGTTTCCTGGGCGGCGGTGACGAAGCTGGGATGGCCATCCCGCTCCAAGGCTTCCGCCAGACGGTAGGCGATACGGTCCATGCGCCGCAACACAAGCATGTCCAGATATTGCACCGGTACCGTTGTCTTGCAGCGAAATGCGCCCACTGGGATATGCTTCACAATGACTACCACGGATTTGGTGTGGGGCGAGATGCGTTCCGGCGTCTGCGGGTATTTCGGGTCCGGCGGAAAGGCGTTGAGCACATCGGCGCTGGCGATACCCACCAGATCGGCGCCCAGCTCCTTGGCCAGGGCTTTGACTTGGCCCGCGTCCATCAGCCTGCGCCCGGCTTGAGCCGGCCTTTCATGACTTTGTTGGTCGGCGTCAGTGGGAAGGCGTCGATAAGCTGCAAATGTTCGGGCCATTTGTTCTTGGCCACCTGATTGGCGTCCAAATATTCGGTGATGGCCTGAAGGCTGACCCCCGCATCGGGCGCCGGCTGCACGAAGACGCAGGCGCGCTCGCCCAGCACCGCATCTTTCATGGGCACGATGGCGCACATAGCCACTTCATCCATTTTGCCGATCAGAGCTTCCACGTCGGCGGGATTGAATTTGACGCCGCCCCGGTTGATCACATCTTTGGTGCGCCCGGTGATGCGCAAATAGCCGTCTGCATCAATGCTCGCCAGATCGCCGGTGTGAAACCAGCCGTCGGTGAAATTTTCGGTGTTGGCCGCATCGTTGTGGTAATAGCCGGAAAATATGGACGAGCCGCGTATCTGCAATTCGCCCTCATCGCCATCGCCGCCAACGATGCGAATCTCATTTCCGGGTGTCGCCCGGCCGACCGTATCATAGCGTTGGCGCGCAGAATCGCCGGGCCTGTTATAAGTGCCGGCCTGGGTTTCTGTCATGCCCCAAAGCTGCAGAAATTCTCCGTTCGGCAGTTTGCCGTCTACAAATTCAGCCAATTCCGGCGGGCAGGCGGCGCCCGAGCAAACCACGATCCGCACCGCGCTCAGGTCCGCATCGTCGAACAATCCGGCTTGTCGGCAGGCGACGTTGTGAGCCGGGCCGGTGAACAGCATGGTGGCGCTGGCTGATTGCACGGCGGTCATGAAATCGGTTGGTGTGAAGGCGGGCAGCAGCTGTGTGGTAACCCCTGCGCAAAGGCCGATCTGTAGGGCGCACATCCCATAAAGATGGCTGAACGGCGCCGCGCTGAGGATAATATCACTATCGGTAACGCCAAATTCGCCCACCGCCAGGCGGGCGTTGGAGCCGAAGGGATGGGCGTTGACCGCAATCCCCTTGGGGCTGGATGTGGTGCCCGACGTATAGAGTATCAATTTGGGATCGTCGGCGGATGGCTCAGGCTCCGGCGGTGGCGCATCGAAGCCAAATAGATCGTTGAAGGCCATGGTCCCATCGACGGCACCGCCGAAGGCGAAGACGAATTCCAGGCCGGGAAGTTGGTCCCGCAATTGGGTGTGGGTTTCGGCCAGCGCATAATCTTTAAACTCGGAAAGGCAGATCACCGCGCGGGCGCCGGAATGGACCAGCAATCCTTCCAGCTCGGCGGCCCGGTAGGGCATATGGATGGTCTGCATGATCCCGCCGATGCGGGTAATGGCCAGGAACGCTAAGATGAATTCCACGGTGTTCGGTAGTTGCACTGCGATCACGTCGCCATGCCCCAACCCCAATGAAGACAGCCCGCCGGCTAACTCATCCAGCTGGGCTTGAAGTTGGGCGAAGCTTATTTTGGCGCCGCCGCCCTGGATGGCGATGCGCTCTGGCGAGGCTTCGGCTGCGCGCCGGACCCAGTCAATGGCGGTTTCCTGCCGCCACAAGCCTGCCTCCCGAAACGCAATGTCGGCGTCGTTCCAATATGATGGCAGATCGGAGCTCTTCACCGGCAAGCCCTTCCTCTTTACAATGACCGGTACATTTGCTTTTCATAAGAGATATTGGCGCGCCGCCCGTCAACCGGCAATTAGAGGCGCCTCGGCGCTGGCCAGCGGCAAGGAGAACCGAAATGCCTTACGATCAGAATTTAAGCATGGATCAGCTTGTCCAGTCGGACCGGGTGCATAAAGCCTGTTATGCCGATGACGATATATTCGAACAAGAATTGGAGAATATTTTCTACAAATCCTGGATCTATATGGGCCACGAAAGCCAAGTGCCTAATCCGGGCGACTATTGGACTACCTGGATCGGCAAGCAGCGCATGATATTAAGCCGCGGCGACGACGGCCAAGTGCATGTGCTCTATAACCGCTGCCCGCACCGGGGGGCGCTTCTCTGCAACGCCCAGCACGGCAACGCCGGCAAAGCCTTCCGCTGTCCCTACCACGCCTGGCAGTTTCATATGGATGGCAGCGTCCGCCAGATACCGATGAAACAAGGCTATGACGGCACCGCCGACGTGCTTCAAGATGCCGAGTTCGCGATGAAAAAGGCAGAACGCTACGATACCTATCGCGGCTTTGTTTTCGCCAGTTTGTCCGAAGACGGCCCTGATCTTCTGACCTGGTTGGGCCAAGGCGCCAAGGCCGCCTTCGATGATATCTGCAACCGCTCGCCCGAGGGCGAAGTCGAAGTGGTGCCCAACTGCTTCCGCATCATCCAAAAAAGCAATTGGAAGATATTCCTGGAAAACCAATTGGATGCCTTGCATCCTTCGATCACCCATCATTCCACCGGCGATGCGGCGGCGGAAATGCAAAAAGTCTATAAAGAGCGTACCGGCGAAGACGCGCCCATGGGCTATCAGATGCTGGCCGATTTCACCCTGCCGTTCGAAAAATGGGATTCCATAAGCACCTACGGCTATGAATACGGGCACACGGTGCTGGGTGGCTATATGGGCCTCCGCCCCCGCGATCCGGTCACTCTCGACCACGAAGCGGGGTTGGCCGAAGCCTATGGCGCCGAGCGTATGGAGGAGATCCTTTCCACCAACGTCCATCATGTTCTGGTCTATCCCTGCCTGTCGGTGCAGCCGCCGTTGCAGCAATTGCGTGCGGTCAGACCGCTGGCAGCGGACAAAACCATGACCGAGATTTGGCATTTCCGGCTGAAGGGCGCGCCTGAAGGCATCTATGAGCGCAGCCTCGCCTATTATTACCACGTCAATTCGCCGTCAACGATGGTCAACGCCGACGATCTGCAGAACTTCTATTCCTGTCATGAAGGACTGCGCCAGGCCGGCGGCGGCGACTGGGTCAGCTTCCACCGCAACGCCGGCCAGGATATTACCGAAGGCGGCGTCACCACATCGGTGACCGGAATGAGCGAGCAACCCATGCGCAACATGTTTGCCGCGTGGAAAAAATATATGTCGGGAGGGAATTGATCGATGGCGGGGGGTAACGGCACGGATACGCAAAGGGCGGTGGAACAATTCCTCTACCGGCAATCGGAAATTCTCGACGGGCGGCGCTGGGACGACTGGCTAATGCTGTTTACCGAGGACGGAAAATACTGGATGCCCGCGCATGAAGAGCAGGAAACCGGCGAGGGCTTGCCCAATATATTTTACGAAGACAACTACCTGATGGATATGCGTATCCGCCGGATCGAGCATCCTTATGCCCATTCGCAGAAACCGAAGAACCAGATGAGCCACGTGGTCTCTAACGTCATCATCGAAGAAGAAGACGATAATTCGGTGATCGCCCGCTCCAAGTTCGTTGTCGTTGAATACCGCAACGACGACCAGCGTTATTTCGCCGGCAAGTACTGCCATCACCTGATCAAGGCCGATGACGGCTTCCGTATCAAATTGCAGCGGGTCGATATCGTTAACGCCGAAGGGCCATTCGAATACGTGCTGCAATTCTGGCTCTGAGCCACCGCGCCCAACCGCTCTAGATGAATAAGTCCAGCCCCCTGATCGGCGCGTCGCTGATGACCACGGCGCTGATGTTCAACGGCGTCAAAGACGGCTTTGCCAAGCTGTTGTCCGGCGGGTACGAGCCGTTGATGCTGCTTTGGATGCAGGTGTTGTTCGCCTGTGTCGTGCTCTTGCCGGTGATCGTCAGTCGCTACGGGCTTGGTATATTGCTGCCCCGGCCGTTCGGTCTGCAAGTGGCCCGGGCTGGTGTGCTGATCATCGGCGTTGGCTGTTTCTATTGGGCGGTACGCTTTATCTCGTTGGCCGACGCGACGGCGATGATCTTCCTGGCGCCGCTGGTGGTGACCGCATTATCGCCGCTGGTCCTGGGCGAGGCCTTGGGCGTGCGCCGTACCACCGCCGTTGTTATTGGTTTCCTCGGCATCTTGCTGATCCTGCGCCCGGCGTTCGATGGCGAACCCAAGGGTTATATCATCGGGCTGGGGGCGGGGTTTTCCATCGGGCTGTTTTATATCGCCAACCGCAAGCTGGCGCCCTTTTCGCCTCAGATCGTCGCCGCCGCCTACACGCCATTGATCGGCGCCGTTTTGATCGCGCCGTTGGCGCCGTTCTTCTGGACCACGCCGGTGATTGCCGATGGCGGCATGATCGCGGCGTTTCTTGTGCTGGCCACCTTGGGCCAGGTGATGATGATTTCGGCTTTTTCTTACGCGCCCGCCAACATCATCGCGCCATTCCAATATTCCCAAATCATCGGCGCCATCGGCTTTAGCGTGATAGTGTTCGGCGAAATTCCCGGCCCTTGGACTTGGTCCGGTCTTGCCCTGATCGCCGGCTCCGGCATCTATATCGCCGTGCGCGAAACCAAGATAAAAAACGCCCAAACTGGCTAATATTGCATTTCGCGCTCTGGCGCGGGCATACTGTCTGATGATGAAATTGGTAATTTTCGGTGGGCGAGGCGTCCAATGAATTTTTTTGCATATGGAACCTTTGCGGCAATTTACTTGTTGGCCGGATGTCAGTCGTCGGACCGCGCCGATAAATTATTGGTAATCTCTGCTGATAATTCGAAACTGGCAATTACCAATCCGCCCGTCGCGATTGATAACCGCTACCGACTCACGCAACCACACGAGAATTGGTATGGGGAAACCGTGCATTTCGAGGGCGGAAATATCCTCTATATGCATCTGAGGTTTAAAAGCGGCTGGTACGGCACGAGTTCAGACGTCGCGGTGCTCAAATACTATCGAAAATTTATCAAGAAAAAGGCCGTCGACGGCCTTTCGGCAAGTTTGCCGGATGTCAAAAGAAGTCATTCCGGGTTAGGTGAATTTAGTTATATTTCCAAATCAAATGGAGAGACCGCGTGCTATGCGTTTAACGTATATTTCGGCGTCAAATACCCATCGGAGGGCAAAGGCTCCTCGGTCGGCGACCGTTATCTTAGAGGAAGAAAATGCGTGCCCGGCATTTCGGCGGTGGATTTGTCCGCCGAAATGAACAAGTTGGTAAATTCGATCACCGAAAAATAGACTTTGGTAGATGCATCCATGAGCGAAGACCACCCATTCGCGCCCTACGTCCGTATTCTGGCGCGCGGCAAGACCAAGTCCCGGCCCTTTACGATTGAGGAGGCTGAGGATGCCATGAATATGATCCTGGCCGGCGAGGTGCGCCCCGAACAGTTGGGCGCGTTCCTGATGCTGCTGCGCTTCAAGGAAGAAACAGCCGAGGAAATTGCCGGCTTTGTGCGCGCCGCCCGGGCCACATTCGATTTGCCGGACCCAATTCCCAGCGTTGATCTGGATTGGTCGTCCTATGCGGGCAAGCGCCGCCAGTTACCCTGGTTCCTTCTCTCGGCGCTGGTATTGGCTGAGAACGGGGTCAAGATTTTGATGCATGGGACCGAGGGGCACACACCGGGCCGGGTCTATTTGCGGGACACGATGGAAACCCTCGGCCTGCCGGTCGCGGCGTCCTTTGCAGAGGCCGCCGCCGGTATCGAGCGCGCCGGCTTCGCCTATCTGCCGCTGGAGGTTATGAGCCAGCCTTTGCGCGATATTATTAACCTCCGCCCCATATTGGGTCTGCGCTCGCCGGTGCATACGGTGTCCAGGTTGCTCAATCCGTTTTCGGCGCCGTATATATTGCAAGGCATATTCCACCGAGGCTTTCAGGACACCCACCAGGTGGCGGGTCAGTTGCTGGGCTATGCCAACGTCGCCGTGTTTCGCGGCGACGGCGGCGAAATCGAACGCCGGCCCAACAAGCCCTGCGAAGTATTCACTTGCGCCGATGGCATTCTGGGCTCTGAAACTTGGCCGGTGTTGATCAACGATCCCGTTCAACCAGAAGACACCGAAATGGATGTCCAGCGTCTGGCCAGGGTTTGGAGCGGCGCCGAGGGGGATGAATATGGCACCGCCGCGGTCACCGGTACCCTCGCCATCGCCTTGAAATTGTTGGGCCGGGCGGCGGATATGGAGGCGGCCGATATCGAGGCACGGCGCATGTGGGAAGGGCGGGACCGGGACCATATGGGCCTCGCCGCTTAGGTCATGGACTCATAGATGCCGATCACAGCTCGCCGCCATCTATGAGGCCATGACCTTGGTCGTCATTCCAGAAGAGGCTTTATGGCGGCCTTATTATTTGAGATGGTGCGGGATCGATCCATAAGATTTTGAGGCGATAGAACCATGTCGGATGTCGGTGGCGCCTTTGCGGCGGCGGCAACGCTCATACTGAACCTGGAAAGCGGGCTGGCGGAGATTGTCGCCCTGTCGCTTCAGGTCAGCCTGATCGCGGTGGCTATTGCCTGCATCATCGGATTGCCGGTGGGCGCATCGTTAGCGGTGTTCCGCTTTCCGGGGCGCAAAGTCCTCGTCGTCATTCTGAACGCAGCGATGGGATTGCCGCCGGTGGTGGTTGGGCTGATTGTTTATCTGATGCTGTCCCGCTCCGGCCCCCTCGGCACGCTCGGGCTTTTGTTCACCCCCACCGCCATGATCATCGCCCAGGTGACTCTGATCACGCCCATCATCGCCGCCCTCACGCGTCAATCCACCGAAGATTTGTGGAACGAATATTCGGAGCATCTGCGCTCCATCGGCTCCAGCCCGATCCAGATCGTTGGCACGTTATTATGGGACAACCGGTTCACCCTGATCACGACCGTTTTGGCCGGTTTCGGGCGGGCCAGCGCCGAAGTGGGCGCGGTGATGATCGTCGGCGGCAATATCGATCATGTGACAAGGGTGATGACGACTTCAATCGCGCTGGAAACCTCGAAGGGCGATCTGGCCCTGGCCCTCGGGCTCGGCATCATCCTTCTGGTGCTGGCGCTCAGCGTTAACGCGGCGGCCTTTCTGATCGGCGAAGCGGCGATGAAGCGCCATGGATAGCGCCCTCGATCACGCCAAGAATCAAACGGTGAAGAAATCCAATCTGCTGCCGCTGACATTCGATAGCGTTTCCTTTGAAATCGGCGGAACCAAGCTGATCAAAGAGATTTCCACTAGCTTTGAGGCCGGATCGCTGACCGTGATCTTAGGGCCGAACGGCGCTGGCAAGAGCCTGCTTTTACGCCTCGGCCACGGCTTGCTCCGGCCATCGGGCGGCGCCATCACCTGGCAAGGCACAGATACCGGCCATGCCCAGCGGGATCAGGCCATGGTGTTCCAGCGCCCGACCATGCTACGCCGATCGGTGGCGGCCAACCTCCATCATGTGTTGAAGCAGCGCAAGATTGCGCGCCCCCAGCGCCGGGATATCGTCGAAGACATGCTACAAAGGACCGGGCTCACGCGGCTCGCTAGAGCGCCAGCGCGCACCCTGTCGGTGGGCGAGCAGCAGCGCCTCGCCGTGGCTCGCGCCTGGTCGGTGAACCCTGAGGTCCTGTTCATGGATGAGCCCGCCGCCGCCCTCGATCCGGCAGCGACCCACGCCCTCGAAGACATCATCGCGGCGATCAGGGCTGCCGGAACCAAGATCATTATGTCCACCCACGATCTCGGTCAGGCGCGCCGCCTTGCCGATGACGTTGTTTTTCTATATCGGGGACGGATGCTGGAACGGGCAACCGCCGAGCGGTTTTTCGAAAAGCCGGAAAACGATTTGGCCGAAGCGTTTTTGAACGGCGAATTGTTGTGGTGGAACCGCAAAGAATTAAAGCCACCGGATCATTTCAAGGTGCGCTGGCAAAAATAGACAGGGGGAAACAATCAATGAGCGATGGGGAATTTGACTACGTAATTGTCGGCGCCGGATCAGCCGGGTGCGTTCTGGCCAACCGGCTGAGCGAGGATGGAAACGCCACCGTCTGTCTGTTGGAGGCCGGTCCCCGCGACCGAAGCTGGCAGATCCATGTGCCGTTGGCGGTCATGTGGGCGATGATGAACGAAAAGATAAACTGGAAATTCAATTCGGCGCCGCAAAGGCAAGCCGGCGGGCGTTCCATCTATATGCCGCGCGGCATGACACTGGGCGGCTCCAGCGCTATCAACGGCATGGTCTATGTGCGCGGTAATCCCGCTGACTATGACGACTGGGCGGAGGCCGGCAATGCGGGCTGGTCCTGGGCCGACGTGAAGCCCTATTTCCTCAAATCGGAAAACAACGAGCAGTTTGCCGGCGACGGCCATCACGCCGCCGGCGGGCCCTTGAATGTGACGTTCTTGTCCGATCCGAACCCGGTGGTCGATACCTTCGTTGCCGCCGCTGAAAGCCTGCAACACAGGCACAATCCCGATTTCAATGGCGAGACCGAAGAGGGCTTTGGCATCCATCAGGTGACCCAGAAAAAGGGCAGGCGTATGTCGACGGCAACCGCCTTTCTGGATCCGGTACGGGGGCGCAAAAACCTGACCATCATGACCGATGCACCGGTGGAGCGGGTTACCTTGGAAGGCGGCTGCGCCACCGGTGTGGAACTGACGCGCGGGCGAAAAATTCTGGCCCGGCGCGAAGTGATCCTGTCGGCGGGCGCCATCACCAGCCCGAAATTGCTCCTGCAATCGGGTATCGGTGATGCATCCGAGCTTCAGGAATACGGCATCGAAGCCAAGCATCAGCTGCCTGGCGTCGGGCGCAACCTGCAGGATCACGCCTCCATCCACGCCATTGTCCGCACCAAAAGCCGGGTGCCGGTGGGCTTTTCCGTGGCTGCCCTGCCGCGCCTGGCCTGGTCGGTGGTGAACTATGCGTTACGCCGCCGGGGGCTCTGGTCTTCGAACATGGTTGAGGCCGGCGGCTTCGTCCGCACCCGGCCCGAGCTGACCCGTCCTGATGTTCAATTTGTGCTGATGCCCGGCTACCGCGCGCGCCCGCCCCGGCTAATCGCCTATGGCCACGGCTACGCGGTGACAACCGTATTGCTGCGCCCCAAAAGCCGGGGCAGTGTCACGCTCGCCAAGAACGGCAATGGTTTTGCACCGGTTATCGACCCACATTTTTTCGAAGAGCCGGAAGATATGGAAACGCTTTTGCAGGGCTTCAAGGAATCCCGCCGCATTCTGGAAGCCGAGCCATTTCAACAATATGAACCGTTCCACTACCAGCCCGAAACCGCCGCCTCCGACGATGATTTGCGCCAGTATATTTTGGAAAACTCGGCGACAATTTTCCATCCCGTGGGCACCTGCAAGATGGGATCGGACGCGGACGCGGTGGTCGATGAGCGGCTTCGGGTGCACGGCGTGCAAGGTCTGCGCGTCGCCGACGCCTCGATCATGCCGACCATCTGCGGCGGCAACACTTCGGCGCCGGCCATTATGATCGGCGAAAAAGCCTCCGACATGATCAAGGAAGACGCGATTTAGGGTTTTGGCTTAGCCCACCGCCGCCCAGGAGGGGGCGTATTCATCGATGGTGGTGCGCCGCATATCGCGTTTGTATTTCAAATCCTCGAACGGCGTGCCCCGGTGCAGGGTGCAGCGGTTGTCCCAGATCACCAGATCGCCGGTCCGCCATTTGTGGCTGTAGACAAACGCATCCTGAGTTGCGAAATCCGACAATTCCTGGATCAGGGTTGCGCCTTCACTTGCGTCCATGCCGATGATACGGCTTGCATGGGCGCCGGCCATATAGGTTTTGCGGTTCGAGCGGGGAATGGTGCGCACCAGCGGATGCATCACCGGCGGCAGACTTTGTTCGTGCTCAAGGGTGAAATCGGTCATGCCGCCTTTTTCGCGGGAATGCCAGATCGAATGTTCGGCCACCAAATCGTCGATACGCGTTTTCATTTCGGCGCTCAGTGCATCGTAGGCGGCGCGGGCATCGGCGAAATCGGTGTTGCCGCCCTCCGGTGGAACAATGCGGCCCGACAGCATCGACCATTTGGTCGGCATCGGATTGAAGGACGAATCTGTATGCCAGAGCCGGTCGCCGGCGCGCATTACCCGGCGCGGATGATCGGCGGCCAAAATTTCGCCGTCAAAGTCCAGATTGCCTGCGTCGAACAGATATTTCGGCAAGCGGTTTTTGCGGGATGGATCACCCGACGCCGAGCCGGAGGCCGATTCGCGCGGCCCGAAATAGGCGGCGAAGGCGATTTGCTGATCATCGGTGATGTTTTGACCGGGTAGCACGACAACGGCGTATTCGGCCATGGCGTCTTCGATGAAATCGATCAAAGCCGGCGTCATTTCGGCGCCTGCATCGAAGCCGGTAACTTCTGCGGCGAAATGGGCGTTCAGTTTTTTGATGTCGAAAGTCATGCGCGTGAGCGGCCCCTAATTTTCGGTGCCGCCCACAATAGCCCCAATCGGGCCTGAGATCACCCTAGTTTAATTTGCTGGGCAGATCTTGAATGGCGTCGTCGATGAGGCTGGCGGCCTTGTCGCCCTGGGCCTCGTCGGCAAGCAGGGTGCGCGTCGCGTCGATGGCCAGATCGGCCGCGATAGCGCGCACTTCCGAGGTGGCGTCGGCTTCGGCCTGGGCAATACGGTCGACGGCCTGTTTTTCCCGGCGCTTGAGGGAGGCTTCCAGATCATCGGTCATGCGCTGGCGCAAAATTTGCGCTTCGTCGCGGGCGGTGGCGATAATATCCTCGCCCTCTTTTTCCGCCTCGGTCAGCTTGCGTTTTGTGGCGGCCAGGAGGTTCTGGGCTTCTTCGCGAAGCAAGGTGGCTTCTTCGATGCGCGATTGAATATCGGCGATTTTTTCATCCAGGGCCTTGGTGGCAAATCCCCAGACCGGCTTAAACAACAAGCCAACCAAAATAACAAAGGAAACCGCGACCCAGAATGTGGGTGCGTGCCAGAACGGCTCGGCGGCGGCGCCCGATGTGGCCGCATAGGCGGTGCTGATAATCACTTCCTTGCCTCCAATGCCTTGTCGACGGCGGCGCCTGCGGCGGCATCCGACGGTGTAACGCCGATCAGCCGTTCGGTGGCGCCCACCGTCGCTACGACGGCGGCTTCGCGGATGCCGGACACCGCGTCCTGTTTGGCGGCCGTGATGTTTTCTTCCGCCTCTTTGACCTGCTCGGCAATTTCGCGTCCCAGCTCTTCCTGGCGGCGGCTGGCTTCGTCGTCGGCGGCGCGCGCGGCGTCTTGAATGGCGCCGCGCGCCTGTTCGCGAGCCTGAACCAGCGCCGTTTCATAGGCCTCGGAATCGACCTCGGTCTCGGCGCGCAGTTGCTCGGCGCTATCCAGGTTGTCGTCGATCTTTTCCTGGCGTTCTTCCAACACCTGGCCGATCCGCGGCAAAGCCACGCGCGCCATCAGCACATAGAGAAGAACAAACGCAATTGCCAGCCAGATGAGCTGGGTCGGAAAGGTGGAGATATCAAATTGAGGCATCTGAAGTTCTCGAAGCTATTGGGCGCGCACTTCGGCGGAAGAAACATCCACCGAAGTGCGTCCCATATGCGTCAGCCGAAGAGAATGATCAGCGCAATAACCAGCGCGAAAATCGCCAATGCTTCGACCAAGGCGAAGGAGACCCACGCCGTTGTCGTGATCGCGCCGGCGGCGCCCGGGTTGCGCCCAACGGCGGTGATCAGCGCGGCCCAGATCAAGCCAATACCGATGCCGGGGCCGACAAAACCCAAAGTGGCCAAGCCGGCGCCGATGACCTTAGCGGATTCAATATCCATAATTTAAGTTCCTTTCAGAGGTTTAGGAATTTCCGTAGCGAAAAAAAATCAGTGCAGGTGAACCGCGTCCGAGATGTAGATGCAGGTCAAAATCGTGAAGATGTAGGCCTGCAAGAATGCGATTAGGAATTCGAGAGCGGTCACCGCAACCAGGCCGGCAACCGGGATGGCGCCAAAAATGCCGAGCGGAATGACGAAGCCGGCGAGCACCTTCAACAGGGTATGCCCGGCCATCATATTGGCGAACAGGCGGACGCTTAAGGAAACCGGGCGCGACAGGTAAGAGATGATTTCAATTGGGATCAGCAGCGGCGCCATCAAGATCGGAACCCCCGGCGGCAGGAAAAACGAGAAGAATTTCATGCGGTGCTTGGCAATGGCTATGACCGTGATGGCGACGAATATAAAGGCCGCCATGGCGAAGGTCACCGCCAGATGGCTGGTATAGGTGAAGCTGTAGGGGATCATGCCGAGGATGTTGCCGAACAGCACGAACATGAACAATGTAAAGACAAACGGGAAATAGGGTTTGCCTTCCTTGCCCACCGTGTCCGATAGCATTTTGGCGATAAACCCATAACTCAGTTCCGCCATTAATTGCCAGCGGCCTGGCACCAGGGCGCGTTTGCGGACGCTCAGCACCATCATTGCCGAAGCCGCGAGAATGGCGAGAATCATAAAGGCCGAGGAATTGGTGAACGATACGTCGAGTTCGCCGATCCGGATCGGAATCCAGGGCGTGATTTCAAATTGTTCCAGAGGGTTATGTGCTTCAGCCACTCAATCTTTCTCCGCATCAATGCCGGATGTATCGCTTTTATCGCTTGCTTGGCCGCCGCGACGGTAGCCCGCTCCATACTTGAAGCCGTTGGCAACGCGATAAATACTCAAAAATCCAGCCATGCTCCCCAATAGCGTAAATACAATCATCAACCAAGGTTTTGTATCCAACCACCGGTCCATAAAGATTCCGATGCCGATACCAACCCCCAACGCCGCGATCATTTCGGTTCCGATGCGCCCGGCCAGAGCCAAACCGCTTCGCCGAGCCGCCAACACTTCCCCGCTTTCCTCAACGCCATTTGAACCCGCATCATGGCCGCGCAAGCGGCGAATGCGTGCTTCAAATTTTTCGTCGGACCGTGGATCGATTTCCTCGTTCATCGCGAAGAACTCCACCGCCAAATGCAGCCGGGGTAAGGGCCGAAAACTCCTTCCGATAGAAGTCGCGCCATTGAATTCGCGGGGACCATATCTGCCGTACCCATGGCTGTCAAGGATCAAAGGCTACGGCATAACTCTATGAAATAAAACGATTAAAATGGATATTTAAGCGGTCGCGCGCATTTCCATGGCCTGGCCGAGGTCGACCGAAACCAGTTGCGAAACGCCCTGTTCGCCCATGGTCACGCCGAACAACCGGTCGACCCTTGCCATAGTCATGCGGTGATGGGTGATGACCAGAAAGCGGGTCGACAGAGAATGGGCGATTTCCTCGACCAGAGAGCAGAACCGGTCCACGTTGGCATCGTCCAACGGCGCGTCCACTTCGTCGAGCACGCAGATCGGCGCCGGATTGGTCATGAACACGGCAAACAGGAGCGACAAGGCGGTTAGCGCCTGCTCGCCGCCGGACAGGAGCGACAGAACCTGTAGGCGTTTGCCCGGCGGGCTGGCCATGATTTCCAGGCCTGCTTCCAGGGGATCGTCGGATTCGGTCAGTGTCAAATGGGCGCGGCCGCCGCCGAACAGGCGCACGAACAATTCCTGGAAATGGGTGTCCACTTCTTTAAAGCTGGCCAGCAGTCGCTGCCGGCCTTCGCGGTTCAGATCCGAGATGCCGCGCCGCAATTTGTCGATCGCGGCCAACAGATCGCCGCGCTCCGAGACAAGCGTTTCCATTTGTTCGGTCAGTTCCTCGGCCTCGGTCTCGGCGCGAAGATTGACCGGCCCCATATTCTCGCGCTCCCGTATCAGGCGCTCGACCCGCTTTTCGGCGGCTTCCAGGGCCGGCAACTCGGTGTCTTCCTTGGCCCCGGCAATCTCGCGCAATTGATCGGGCCCAGTGCGCAGCCTGTCATTGATGCGCTCGGTCAGGGCGGCGGTGGTCTGATTGGCTTGTTCGACGGCGGCTTCGGCGCGCACCCGGGATTCCCGTACAGCCGCAAGCCCCGCGTCGGTTTCGCGCAGCAACTTGTCGGCCTCGGACAGCCGGGTCTCGCCCGCGGCCAGCTTGTCGGCGAAGCTGGCGCGCTCGGCTTCGGCTTTTTCGGTGCGCTCCAATAGTTCGGTGCGCCTCCGTTCGATGTCGGACGGCTGATCGGCCAGCCGTTGTAGCTCTTCGCGCAAAGCATCGCCGCGTTCGCTAAGGCTGCTTTGGCGCTCTGCGGCACCTGATTTTCGTTTCTCCCAGGATGCGGCTTCTTCGCCGATTGCAGCCAAGCGCCGGCGCCGGTCCTCGGCCCGCCGGTTCAGGGTTTCGGACGCGCTTTGCGCCTCTACCAGGCGAGTCCGCTGGGCATTCACGTCCGTGCGCATTTTGGCCGCCTCGGCGCGCACCGGTTCCAAATCCGACATTTCCACGGCGCCGGCTTCCAGCTCGGCAGCCGCGCCCGCCGCCTCTTCCAGGTCCGATTTTATGCGCGCCGCGCCTTCTTCGCGGGCCGCCAGACGGGATTGGCTTTCGGTGGCTTTCTGCCGGATGCCGGACAGTGCTTCGCGGGCCTCGGCCAGCCCATTGGCGGCTTGGCGGGCCGCGCCGTTGGCTTCGGCTTCCAGGCGCGCCGCTTCGGCCGCGCCGGTGCGGGCCGCATCGGCGCTTTCCTTGGCACTGGCGGCGGCGCGCCTGGCGGCGTCCATCTCGCTTCGTGCGTTTTCCAGCCGGTTGCGCTGTTCGAGGCGCACCGCCGCGCCGGTGGGCGCTTCGGCGGCGGCGTAATATCCGTCCCAGCGCCAGAAGGCGCCATCTCTTGTCACCAGCCGCTGGCCCTGGTGGAGGAGCGGCTGCAAACGCCAGCCTGTTTCCACATCGGCGACGATACCGATCTGGCTCAGCCGCCGATGCAATGGACCCGAGCCTTGAACATGGTCCGATAATGCCTCTGCGCCACTGGGAAGCGCTGGTGCGTCATCATTTTGGCTGGCGATGGTATGCCAGTGGACTGGTGCCGCTTCGTCGGTGGCCGCCGACAAATCGTCGCCGAGGGCCGCGCCGAGGGCCGCTTCCAGACCGCTATCGACGGCCAGCGTATCGACAACCGGCGGCCAAAGATCGGGGTCGCCAAGTTCGAGCATTTCGGCGAGGGCTTTTTCTTCTGCCTCCAGGCGCGCCAATTCATTGATCCGGGATTGGGCTGCTTCGGTGGCTTCGTCGGCCAGCCCTTGGGTTTCGCGGCGCTTCGTTGTGGCCGCTTCGGCGGCGCTGGCGGCATTTAGGGATGCTTCCTCGGCGCTTGCCACGGCTTCTTCGGCTTCGGCAATTTTGGCCGGATCGATGGCCTCGGCGCGTAAGCCGGTGATCTGGCCGGAGATTTCTTCGTCGCTGCCGCGCAAGCGTTCGATACGCCCGGCCAGTTGCTGGCGGCGGGCGGAAAGATCAGCGCCGCGGGCTTCCAGACCGGCCAATTTCTCGGTCAATTCGGTCAGGCTGCTTTCCACCTTGGCTGTGGCGGCGCGCTGGATTTCCAGCTCGGACGCTGCCGCTTGGGCCGCCGCCTCTTCGTCTTTGCCGGTGCCGCCGATTTCTGTGGTCTCTTGATTGAGCCGCGCCATGGCCGCATCGGCGTCTCCCGACAAGGCGATCTCGCGGTTCAAATCATCGCCGATCTGCTCCAGCCGGGCTTCGCCTTCGAGGCGCGCCGCGTCCAGCCGGCCGGCCTCTTCGTCCAGGCTTTCGCGGGCCAAGGTGAGGCGTTGCAGGGCGGCGCCGGCGGCAGCTTCGGCGCGGCGAAGTTCGGGCAAGCCGGTCGCCGCCTCGGCCTGCTGGGTTGCGGCCTGGGCTGCGGCGGCGGTGGCCACGCCGACAGTGCGCTCGATCTCCGCAAGCCCGGCCCCGGCGGCCTCTAATTCGGATTCGGCATTGTTCCAAAGAATGAGGAACAAAGTGGCCTCGGCTTTCCGGACATGGTCGTTGAGATTGCGGTAACGCGATGCCTGGCGGACCTGTTTTTTGAGGCTTTGCATTTGCGCTTCGAGAGTAATCAGGATGTCGTCGAGACGTTCGAGATTGGTTTCGGCGCCGCGCAAGCGAAGCTCGGCCTCGTGGCGGCGCGAATGCAGCCCAGTGATACCAGCCGCTTCTTCCAGCAATTTGCGCCGTTGCACAGGCTTGGAGGATATGATTTGGCCGATATGGCCCTGGCCGACCAGCGCCGTCGAGCGGGCGCCCGACACCTGATCGGCGAACAGCAATTGCACGTCACGGGCACGCACTTCCTTGGAATTGACCCGGTAGGTGGAGCCTTTTTCCCGCTCGATCCGGCGCGAAATTTCGATGCTGTCGGTGCTGTTGAACTCAGCCGGCGCGTCGCGGCCCGAATTGTCCATGGTCAGCAGCACTTCGGCGATATTGCGTGCCGGCCGGTTGGCGGTCCCGGAAAATATGACGTCGTCCATTTCGGAGCCGCGCATTTGCTTGGCCGAGGTTTCGCCCATCACCCATTTCAGGCTTTCGACAATATTCGACTTGCCGCAGCCATTGGGCCCGACGACGCCGGTCAGGCCGGGCTGGATGTCCAATTCGGTTGCGTCGACGAAGGACTTGAAACCGGTAAGTTTAATTTTGTTGAATTGCATTATGCCGGGTTCCTACGCGCCGCCTATTTCGCCGTTTTGGCGAGGGCGTCGTCGAGCATGACCTTTAAGCGGGCCGCCGTCAGCTCGCCCTGGATCATCTCTTCGCCCAGGAACAAGGTCGGCGTCGAGCGCACTTGCTTGGTTTTGCTCGCCGTGTTGCGGGAATTGATGATGCTCTCATAAAGCGCCCGATTGCTCATGCAGGCATCGAAGGTTTTTTGCGATATGCCGGCCAGGCGCCCGATCTGCGCCAGCGCCGCCGACGGGTTGCGCGCCCGCGCCCAATTGAGCTGCGAGCGGTAGAGCATTTGCACCAGCGGAAAATACCGGTTTGGGGCGGCACATCGGGCCATCATCGAAGCGGCCTCTGCAGTTTGATCCAAGGGGAAATCCCGGTAGATCAGGCGCACCCGGCCGGTATCGATATACTCTTTTTTGATTTGTACCAGGGCGCCCCTATGCAAGGCGGCGCAGTGGGGGCAGGTGAACGATGCGTATTCGGTCAGCGTCACCGGCGCATCGGCGCGGCCCAATATGCGTTCGCCCTCCAACACCGATTTTTCCGGCAATTTCTGTGCGTTCGCTTCGAAGCCGGTCAGCGCCAGCACCAATAGCAATCCGACAATTCCACCGATTTTAACTATATATTTGTACATTTATATTCCCACCCACAAGATGTTGATAAATATAACGCCCGAATCCGTAGCCGACAAGACGCTAAAATGACTTAGGGCGTGATTGATTTCAGGGGTATTTCGCCGGCCATGCGGCCCGCACCCGGGACTTCAGGTTTCGGGCTTAGCCCTTCTTCCTGGCGGCATTGCGGGCCATCACGCCTTGGCCGAGGGCGCGCAGCGCTTCGGTCAGATCGCCTGCGTCCAGATCCCCTAAGCGCGCATCGAGGGCCTGGGCGTCGGCCTTGGCGATGGCCGGTTTTGCTGGGGCTGGTGCGGCCCGTGTGATCGGCCCATGCTGGATGCGCAGGCGCGCGATCGCGCCGTAGCCGAAGTGGCTGTTGATGCGCTCGATAATCTGCGGCTCCAGATGCTGGATTTCCAACGCCAGCGAGGACGAATCGACACGCAAATGTAAGGTGCCGCCGCGCCGGCTCTGGCCGGGATAGGATATGCGTTCCGGCAAGCAGGCGCCGGCCAAATGGCTGCCGACGATGTCGGGCCAATGCTCAATTATGCCGGCGCCGCCGAACCCCCGGCGCTGGAATATCGGGCGCGTCAAGCGCTCGACGCTGGCGGAGATGGAACGTATCTGATGGCGCCGGACAGTCATGATCTAAAGGTAGGCTTGAGCGCGGCGGAGGGCAAATCAAAATGGCGTGCCGGGGTGTCATAGCGGGCCTCATAATCTAGGATCACCCCATGGACAAGATCGCGATTGCCAATGCAGCGCCCCGGCTGCTTGCCTGGTATGATGCCAACCGCCGCCACCTGCCGTGGCGCAGTGCGCCCGGCGCGGCGCCCGATGCCTATCACGTCTGGCTGTCGGAGATCATGCTGCAGCAGACTACGGTGGCCGCCGTGATCCCCTATTTCGAATATTTTATTCGGCGCTGGCCCGATATCAATGCTCTTGCCGCCGCGCCCTTGGATGATGTGCTGCATGGCTGGCAGGGGCTTGGCTATTATGCCCGGGCGCGCAACCTGCATAAATGCGCCCGCCTCGTCGCCGCCGATTTCGCGGGGCGCTTTCCCGCCGACGAGGATGCCTTGCGCCGGCTCCCGGGGATCGGCGCCTATACGGCGGCGGCGATGGCGGCCATCGCCTTCGGGTTTTCGGCGGCGCCGGTGGATGCCAATATCGAGCGCGTCGTGGCCCGCCTGTTTGGCGTTGGCGCGAGACTGCCCAAGGCCAAGCCGCGCATCAAAGCGCTGGCCGCGAGCCTGGTGCCCAAGGAGCGCGCCGGCGATCACGCCCAGGCGCTGATGGATCTCGGCTCCTCCATCTGCACCTCCGGCCGCCCCGACTGCGCCGCCTGCCCGCTGGCCCAAGGATGCCGAGCGCGCAGAGCCGGGAACGCCGAGCTTTACCCGAAAAAAGCGCCCAAAAAACCAAGGCCGACCCGCCATGGCTGGGTCTTCTGGGCGCTGGATAGCAAGGGGCGCGTGGCTATCCAGCGGCGCCCGGAAGAAGGATTACTGGGCGGCATGATGGAGTTTCCATCGACGCCATGGCAAGAGGAACCCATCGAAACTTCGGCGGCCATCAAAGCTGCGCCGGCGGCGGGTGACTGGCGCCAGCTACCAGGTCTGGTGCGCCACAGCTTCACCCATTTTCACTTAGAGTTGCGCGTTCTTCTGGGCGTATTGGATGGGCGCGGTATTAAGAGAACCTGGTGTCCACCTACCCGGCTCGGCGAATATGCGCTGCCGACGGTGATGAAAAAAGTGGCGCGCCATGTGGACCGGGAAGGCTCTAAACGTTAACGCTGAGGGTGGCGCCAAGTACGGCTTCCGATGAGGCTTGGGTGCTGCGTTGGATGCCGCTGTCCTGGGACAAAACCAAAGAGAATACCAACGTATTGCCGCGCGACGCCAACAGCGAGAATTGAAACTGCGCCACTTGAAATTCCAACTCGGCAGCCAGCAACGTGGCCTGGCGGTCGCTTTGGATGTCTTCGGCGATGCTGAGAATTTCATTTTGCAGCCCGCCGATTATGGTGTCGAAGACGGTGGCCCGTGATTGCAGCGTCGCCCGGTCGGCGAGGAAATCCGCCTCGGTCAGCAGCAATAGGGATTCGGCTTCGTCCAGATCAGCCTTGATGCGGGTGATGGCGGTGGAGTCTGTGGAAGTATCGAAGTTCGCATACAGCCACGCATCCAGAAGGCCGAGCCCGCCCCTGGTCAGTTGGCCTGAGATGGCGGTCGATCCGTTGCCCGATGACAGTGTGAAATTGACGTTGTCGGAGGAATCGATGCTGGTGAAGGTGAGATCGGTAACCGTATCGGTGACGCCGGTGGCGGTAACGTGATCGCTGGAATATTCGGTCAGGGTGCCGACCGCGTCTTCGGAAGCGGCGTAGCCAGTGTCGGACTTAAAGATATCGCCGCTGGCATCTTCTGTAATGTAATAGTCGGTGCCCAGATAGACGCCGTCGATTTGCAACGTATCGCCGTCGGAATTGTAGGGCGCGAACAAGGTTTGCGTCGAAAACGATGAGCGCGACAGCGAGCCGATCAGATTTTTCTGAAAATAGATGCCGGCGTCCTTGAAGCTTTGGGCGCCGGCGGAGGAAAGCTGATTGATCTTGCGCAGCTTGTTGTCGAAATCGACGGCGAAGTCGGCGGCGGTGATATTGCCGGCTTCCAGCTCGGTCACCTGTTCTTGAAGATAATCCACGTGGTTCCGCAAAAAACCGATTTGAGTGAAGGACTGGTTAAGGACGCCGATTGAGTCGTTGATGCGGTCTTTGCGGCTGATCAATTGTGATTGCTGGTGCAGCAACGCCTCGCTGATCGGCGTCGTGGCGCTCTGGTCGAGTTTGGCAAGAGCCGCGTCGATGCGCGATGCAAATTGTTTGGTGAGGCTGGACGCTGCTATCGATTGCGCGTTCCCACGGGCCAACACAAGCACCCGATCGATGGAATTTACGCCGCCCGAAAGAGTGTTGACGATAGAGATCGTCGGATCGAATGCCGTTGCGGCCATGCCCACCGACCTCCTGTCGGATCACAAAGCGGTCTTCAAAGGCGCGCCGGTCCGGGACATTCTGTCCCTGAAAAAACCATGCCGCCCGCTGCTTAGCGCAATCAGTATAGCATATGGAGTGCTTTGGATACAATATCCAGGCTAAAAAACGCTAAATTCTGCCATTTTTTTCAAATTTCTCATAGATCGACACCGCGCCTGAGAAGCGCCCGGCGCCACATGGATTTGGTCTCATGGCCGAAGACGATGGCCGCATCGGCGGGCACCGTGATCCAGTCCTTGCGCCCCAGCTCTTGTTCCAACTGGCCAGCGCCCCAGCCCGAATAGCCCAAAAACAGCACCGATTTTTGAGGCCGCTTGCCTGCGGCGAAGGCGTCCAGAACTTCGCGCCCCGACGATACCGCCAATCCGCCGTTGCGGCAGACCGCGGTGCCGGCACGAAACTCACTGGTATGCAGGATAAATCCGGCATCCGGTTGCACCGGCCCGCCGCGGCGTAGCTTTATCACGCCGCCGGTGTCCGTGCCCGGCTGAATGCGGAACGAGCGCAACACGTCGGCGAGCTTCAACTCCCCCACCGGCCGGTTGAGCACCAGCCCGAAGGCGCCCGACGCATCGTGGCGGCAGACATAGATCACGGTCTCGGCAAAGTTGGCATCAAGCATCCGCCCGGAAGCCACCAATAGCTTGCCGGCCAGCGACGATTTGGCCGGCGGCGCCGTCTGCGCGAACGCAGCCCCGGCCAGCGCAGCCGCAAAAATTGCGATCAGGATCAACCGTCTGGAGGCCATATTGGTTTTCCGACATTCTTTCGTTAACCAGGGGATAGTATAGTGGGTTGCACCCCGCTGGCACCACAAGATGCAAGGATGAGATGGCGAATACCAATACCGATAAATTGTTCGGCGGCGATGCCCTTGGCGCCTATGCCATGCGGGACGTGGAAAGCGTGGCTGGCATGCTGCAAAGCGGCTCTATTTCCGTGATTTGGTCGCTGGCCGAATTGCAGGATTTCTTCGGCGTCACCGGCGATGTGGCCGAGATCGGCGTCCATCATGGCCGTTTGTTCATCATGCTGTGCCTGGCGATGAACGCGGGTGAGCGCGCCTTTGGCGTCGATCTGTTCGGTGATCCGCCGGGCGCTAACAAGGACGATCACGACCAGTTCCTGGCCAACCTGGCGCGCTTTCAAATCCAGCCCGATCATTTCGATCTCGCCGTCCAGGACAGCCGCACGTTGATCCAGGGCCAATGGCCCGGATCCGCGGGCAATGTCCGTATGGTCAGCGTCGACGGTGACCACCGCCGGGACGCGGTGCTGCGCGATCTGGCTTTGGCGGCGGCGTCGCTGAACGAAGGCGGCGTCATCATCGCCGACGATCTTTTCAATCCCTGGTACCCGACGGTGACCGAAGCGATTTATGAGTATTTCTGGGACCGGCCCGGCGATATGGAGCCGGTTGCCTTCATCGCCGCCAACGGCCCGGTGGAGACCGGCGCCGCCAAGCTTTTGATCGCGCGCGCGGGTTTCGCGGCCCGCTACAAGGCCGGGCTCAAGCTGCTCAATCAGGACGATCTCAAACATTGCGATGCTTTCGCCGGCTACGCCGACGTGCCCAGCTTCTACTTCGCGGGCCAACCCTCGAAGCGGCCCCTGGACGCGGCGACGGCGGAAATTTTGGCCGACATCACCTGAAACCACACGGGCACGGCCCGATTTGTTCGACATGCAACACGCAACACGTGGTTTGGGCATGGACATCATCACCATTTATGGAAATCCATGGCTTTCTGGGCTAAAAGCGGGCATCTGCTGGCGCAGATTTCAGGTATGCATTGCCCCCGGAAGCGGACATTGTTAACCAATTGCCTTACAGATTGCCTCCGGCGCTGCATCGTCTAATATGGTGTCCAAATTAACCGCGTCTGGGAGGCATAATGGTGGACCGGGAGTTTCAACGCAGGCTTGCTGCTGACGTGCCGGTTAAACTACCTGATGGGGCCGGACAGAGATGGTGCGGATATTGTTACTTAATTGTAAGTTACAGGTTCCCCAGAATATGATCACAAATTATGTTCTCATTATCTGAAATTTTGGGCGAGGCGTCGCCAAGCATCAACGTTTTAGATATTGGTGCGATGATCGAAGGCGAACCAAGATATTTCTCAATCTATCAGGCCGGTGCAGCGAACTTGACGCTGATCGAACCCAATGAGAATGAAGTCGGATTGCTACACAAGGTCTTTGGCGATGCACCACGGTATCTTCATTGTTTTTTGGGTGATGGCTCTTCGGCTACTCTCCATCTGACCCGTTACCCTGGGTGTGCTTCGTTTTTTACTCCAGACCCAACTGTCATCGATAATTTTGTTGCTATCGATACCGGTTCCGGGGGAAATTTTGAGGTCGAGAAAACCATGACTGTCGAAACAACGCGCCTTGATGACATTTCACCAGAAGTAGAGGCGGACTATGTCAAAATAGATGTTCAGGGATCAGAATTGCAAATACTTGAAAACGCCACAAAAACTCTTGAACAAGTTTTGATAATTGAAGCGGAAGTAGAATTTTTGCCAATTTACAAGGACCAGCCATTGTTTGGCGACCTTCAAATTTTTATGCGCTCACAAGGCTTCGTGCTTCACAAGCTTATCGATGTAGCAAGCCGCTGTTTTATGCCGCAATATTTTGGCGGCAATAGGCACGCCGGCATGAGCCAGATGCTTTGGGCCGACGCCGTTTTTGTTCGCGATTTTTAGGCTCTCAAGAATTATTCAACGCCAGAATTGCTTAAGACAGCTTATGTTATGCACGACATGTATGGATCATTTGATTTTGTAAATTATTTATTGGGCGAATACGATTTACGTGAGGAAAAATCATTGGCACTTCGATATTCTGAAAAACTGGCTGCCTACCCAGAACTGCCAAAATTCATGTTAAATATGAAGGAATTCGTTTGATCGGCTATTTCACTGGACCGAATGGATATAAATCCAACTTGGATTGGACAATACCTTTCCAAGGCTATGCGATGTTTCAAATTCGCGGGTTTAGCCATTGAACTGTTAGAATTGGGAATGGAGCATTAGACTCGCAATGACAACCTTTGTAACGCTGGTAGAGTTGTACGAACGGCAGGGGTATTACCTTCGCTGCGGGTTAAATGCGGAACTATTTGGCGAACTCAACAAGGGATTGTCGTTTGCGACATTGCACCGCGCAGAAAATTTGGAGCTGGTATGCAACGGAGGCGGGATTTCGCCTTTGGAAATCTATTTTCTCGAATCTCTGTTTACTGATTATCGTCCAAGCAGAATATTCGCGATTGGAAATGCTTTTGGATGGAGCACTTTAGCTCTCTCAATCATCGTGCCAGAGGCGAGGACGATTTGTATCGATGCCTGTCAGGATGCCGGATACGAAGAGGGAAGAAGAATCACAAACTTGATCGCCCTGAAAGAGGGGCTCAATGCTTCTGTCGTCAAAGGTATCTCACCCACCGATGTGGAAACCATCATCAAAGCTGAGTTTAATGCCCCAATTGACTTCGCGTTTATAGACGGCTGGCATACAAATGAGCAAATTCTTGCGGACTTTCTGGCTTGTCGTCGTTTAGCCAGCCCTGATTGCGTCTATCTGTTTCATGATGTCGTAAACATGGAATTGTTTGATGGGTTCGATGCAGTACTCGCCCATGATGGGAACATCACAGGGAAGGTTCTAATGCGAACAACATCGGGGATGGCTATCGCATTTCCGACAGCAATGACAGAAATATTCGAAAAAGTTGTAACGGCTTTCTCACAGGATAATAAGCTGTTGGCCGATCTGCCACAGCCTCAAGCTCCCCATGTCCGTAAAGCTGGATTAATGGCTGAGAATTGAGATTTTTTGGCGGTTGCTAGAACCGCCGGAACCGATCAACATGTGATCATAATCATATGTTTCCCACACATCAAAGCATGCAAGAGTACCGTTGCCTTTGTTGTGAATTTCTAAGGCTTCCACGCCAGGCCAAGGCCGACGCTCCGCTCGATGATCCACTTTCTAAGATATTGAGTGTAAATTGAGGCTGGTTCTTTGCTCACCGCCAAACCGCACCCGTCATAAAATTCTGACGAAGCGGGTTCGCAGTGGCCCCGTAAATACCATCAAAATTTGGAGTGGTCATGACGTTAAACCGCGCAATTGAGAGTTAAGGTCCGCCGACTTAAGATTATACCAAATAGCCCTTTTGACAGGGGCCGTTCAAGGATTTGGTGTCTCCTTTTGGGCTAGCAGCGGTCATTAAACCGCAGAAATATAACGTCTGCTTTGCCCCTGACGCGTCAACCAGTCGACGCAACACAAGCGTTAAATCTCCTTGCCGGCGTTTCAAACTCCAGCGTTTTGCGGGGCCTTATCTTGTAACGCCACCCACCCCGTGGCAAATTCGTTCCCCATATATTTCCAACTAGGCTGGGATTGAAACTCGACATGGCAACTATTATCGGATTTTGTGGATTGGGCGATATGGGTGCCGTAATTGTGCCCAGGCTGCTGGACGCCGGCTTTGATGTGGTCGGCTGGAACCGGACGGCGGCCAGGGCGAAACCGTTGCTGGACGCCGGTATGCGCTGGGCCGATACACCGCGCCAGGTGGCCCAGGATTCAGAGGTGGTGTTTTCGATCCTGACCGATGGCGCCGCCGTTGAAATGGTCGCGCTGGGCGGCGATGGCATTATTTCCGGGCTGCAATCGGGCGCCGTGTATGTGGATATGAGCACCATCGCGCCGGACGTGTCGCGGGGCGTGTCGGCGGAATTCGCCGCCGCCGGGCTGGATATGCTGGACGGGCCGCTATCGGGCAGCCCGATCACGGTGGCGGCGGGCACAGCCTCGATCATGCTGGGCGGCGATGAAGCGGCGTGCGAGCGGGTGCGCCCGGTGTGCGAGGCAATCGGACCGAAAGTGACGCGCATCGGCGAAGCCGGGCTGGCCTGCCAGATGAAAATCGCCGTCAATCTATTGCTGATGGTTGAGGTGATCGCCTTTGGCGAGGCGGTGGCGCTTGCCGAAAAAGGCGGCGTTGATCGCGGCGTCGCCTTGGAAGCGGTGCTCAACAGCGTTGCCGCGTCGCCGGTGCTCGGCTATCGGGGGCCTTATATATTGGAAGGCGAAATGCCGGACAAACCCCTGGCCGACGTGACCTTGCAGCAAAAAGATATGCAGTTGGCGCTCGGTCTGGCGCGCACCCTCGGCTCACCGGCGCCGCTGGCGGCGGCGGCCAATGAAATGATGAACGCGTGCAGAGGTTTGGGCATCGATAACCGGGACTTCGTCACCGCCCACGAGGTTTACTTACGCCTCGGAGGGCAAAAAATATGAGCGTGGCGAAAGCATATCGGACCAATCTGGCCGACGTGCCCTTGGCCCAAGGCCTCAAAAAAGACGACGGCTGGATCGACATGCAGGTGCAGTTCCTGATCGATGAAAAAACCGCCGGCGCCGAAACATCGGTGGTCGGCTGGACCGTCTTGAAGCCGGGCGCTGCCCACGAGCGCCATCTGCACCGAAATTGCGACGAGTTTTTTATCGTCATCAAGGGTAGCGGCCATCTTTATGTGGAAGACCGGGAAGAGGCGGCCAAGGAAGGCGATGTGGTTTATTCGCCGCGCGGCTGTCCGCACGGCTTCAAGAACACATCGGACGAAGACGTGGTGTTGGTCTGGGGTTGGAACGGATCGGGCTCGCTGGAGGCCAGTGGCTATGAAGTTGTTGCCGATGGCGCATGATCAAGGAGGGATAAAATCATGGTTGAAAGTTCAGCGGTAACAAAGGGTATGGAGCGCCAGCTAGAAGCGCGGGCCGCGCTGCTCGCAGCGGGTGCCAAGCCGCTCGGCTGGAAGGTTGGCTTCGGCGCGCCGGCGGCCCTCGAAATGCTCGGTATCGACGGTCCCTTGGTCGGCTTTTTGGTTGACGGCGGGCTGATCGGGGACGGCGAGACGGTATCGCTGGCCGGCTGGACCAAGCCGGTGGCGGAGCCCGAGATCGCCATCTATATGGGCAGCGATCTGGTCGGCGGCGCCGGTGTTGACGCCGCCGCCGCGGCCATCGCCGGGTTAGGGCCGGCCATCGAGCTTGCCGACATGGATGTACCGCCCAAGGACACCGAAACCATCCTGGCCGGCAACATCTATCATCGCCGGGTGGCGCTTGGCCCGATGGATGAAAGCTGTGCTGGAGCGCGCCTGGACGGGCTCTCGGGGCGCGTCTTCCGCCATGGCGGCGAATTTGCCTTCACCGAGGAATTGGAAGCCAACACCGGCAAGCTGATCGATATCGTCGCCCATGTGGCCGACACCCTGGCGGCATGCGGCGAGGCTTTACGCGCCGGCGAGATAATAATCCCCGGCTCGGTCACGCCGCCCATATTTCTGGACGCCGACGATGCCGAGGTGCGCTTCGAGTTGGCCCCCGCCGGAAGCGTTTCGGTGCGCCTGTCCGCATAACCCTTGTTGGCGCTGCATTGGCATTAGATTAGCCATTCGGCTGCTACTGGTGAAAACTGTTTCGGCACACCACTTAAAGAGCATCGGGTGTGCGACATGATAGCACCTGCTTTGCAGAAGGACGAAAGACGATGACCACGAGCGATGAACTGACGTTTCAACAAAAAGGCCTGTTTCAGCAGGGCTACCAGCACTATTCGCCGGGCGAATTACGTCAGTTGGAGTGGGGGCTTCGCTTCACGCCGGGGGTATGTTCGGCCATTACCGCCGTCGCCCTTTATCTGCAGGAGCCAATCGCCTTATTCGTTGTGGCGTTTCTCGGTATGTACGCCTTCTTTTTTCCAGCCGGCCATCCCATGGATCTAATCTACAATCATGGCGTCCGCCACCTGTTCGGCGCTGTCGCGCTTCCGGAAAATCCGTTGCCCAGGCGCATGGCTTGTCTCGCTGCCGGTGTCATGAATTCCGCCGCCGCTATCCTGTTCTTGGTCGGCCTGCCCATCGCCGCGATCGCGGTTGGCGCGGCGCTTCTGGTCCTGCAGGTGATCGTTATCACAACTCATTTCTGCACACTGTCTTACGTCTATGAATACCTGTTGCGCGCGCTGGGATTTTGGGACGTGCCCATCGAAATTTCCCAAGCGCGTCAATTGATGGCCGAGGGTGCGGTAATCGTGGACGTCCGCAGCCAAACCGAATACGCCGCAGAAATGATGCCGAACAGCGTTAATATGCCGCTCGAAAATCTCGACGACAGCGTCGAAGAATTCCGCAAGATCAAAAGTCTCCTCGTCTGCCAGAGCGGCTCGCGCAGCCATATCGCCCTTGAGAAATTGCGCAAGCACGGCGTTGAAGATGCCTACAACTTTGGCCCCATAAGCCGGCTTGCGGACCTGCAAGCCAGTACGTGATCAGCTCCTAGGGATTTCTAGGTATCTCTCTTGGGGATATTGGGGGGTAGAGGCAGAACCCGGCGCAATTATCCATCCGTAGGAGCCGCGCCGAGATAGTCTTCGACGAAATCCAGTCGATCGTTGCCCCACCACATCTCTTCGCCAACCATCATGGTGGGCACGCCGAACACGCCGCGCCCGTGGGCGGCGACCGTTGATGCCTGATAGCGCGCCTCGGCATCTCCTGAGACCGTGAAGGCGAGATAGTCATCCGCGTCCCAGCCCATATCAGCCGCCACGCCGCGCATTAGCTCGTCGGACGCCATGTCGCCGCCTTCGCCCCAGACCCGGCGCCAGACTTGGGCGACATAATCGGCCATCACGCCCCGGTCGGCGGCCAGGAAGGCGCCTTTATTCAGTCGGTCCGGCTGATGGCTAGAGGGCCGCTTGATCACCATCCCATAGCGCGCCGCCCAACGCTGCATGTCGGTTCCCGAATATTTGTATTTGAGCGGCATCTCGCGGGTCGTCGGCCCGGTATTGCCGCCTTCCAGTTTGAGCGCCGCAAGATTGACCACGTGATAGGCGAGCGTGTGGCCATGGCGCGCCGCCATTTCTGGCACCTGACCATGGGCCAGATAGCTGAACGGGCTGATGAAATCGAAATAGAAATCTAGGACGCCGGGCATTGAAGGAACTTGCTACGCCGCTTCGTCGCCGTCGTACTTCGACACCCGGCAGAGCAGCGAGCGTAGCTGGTAGGTTCCCATCTGCGGATCGAACGGGGGTTTGACGCTGGTCAGCACGTTGGCGTTGGATTTCCACACGCCGTATTCGGGCGCCGGGTCTTCGGGGAACCACCAGCCGAATTCCGTGTGGATGACCCGGGGATCGATGCCTGTGGTCAATTTGGCGATCTGGCGGATTTTGCCGCGGGCGTTTTCGATCCACATCCAATCGCCGTCCTTGATGCCGTTCTCGGCGGCGGTGTCGGGGTGAATTTCGGTAATCGGTTGCTTGGCGCCCTTGCGCACCGACTTGATCTGGCGATGTTCGGAATTGAAGAAAAACGGATTGCGGGCGCCGGTAGTCAATATCAGCGGAAATTCTTCTGCCAGTTCCGGCGTCGAGATGGGGCTTTCCGGCGGCTCTTCGTAGTAGGGCAGGGGATCGTAACCCATTTCTTTTAGGCGCTCGGAATACAGCTCCAACTTGCCGGTCGGGGTTTTGAAGCCGTCGGTCTCGTATTTGCGGTACTTCATTTCCATCTCGTGGAAGCCGACTTTTTTCAATTCTTCAAAGCTAAGGCCCGTGCCGCCGGCTGCCATTTGCGCCTCATACACCTCTTCCGGGGTTTCGGTGCCGACGGGCAGATCGAGGCGCCTTGCCAGTTCCGAAAAAATTTCCTCGTCGGAGCGGCATTCGTGGGTGCGCACCGCCGGCTGGTTGGCCACGATCACGTTGCCCGAAATGGTCGGCAGGCCAGCCACCTCGTTGATCTCCGCCCAAAAGGCGGCGGGCAGGATGATGTCGGCCAATTCGGCGGTCGGCGTCATGAACAGATCGGCGCAGACAATGAAGTCCAACTTCATCAACGATTCATAGACGGTTTTTGAATCCCCATAAGTGGTCAGCGTGTTGTTGCCGAAGATCAGCATGGCCTTGACCCAATAGGGATCGCCGGTGCGCATGGCTTTGAGCACGGATGGGATATGGGCGGCGGGCAATTGCGCGCCTTCGCCGCACAGCATCTTGAAATGCTCGAACCCCAGGCGTTTGGCATTTTGCTCCGGCGATAGGTTTTCGATCAGGCTAGGCACCGGGCCCAGGCCGTGCATACCAAACACCCAGCCGCCGGGCACGTCGATATTGCCAGTGATCGAGGGGATGATGGACACCGCGCGTACTGTCTGGATGCAGTTGGGAGTATGCTCTATGGCAACGCCCCATTCCATTAGCGCCGGCTTGGCGGTTGCGAACATGCGCGCCGCTTCCCGAATTTTGTCCGCCGGCACCCAGGTGATTTCGGCGGCCCATTCGGGCGTCATATTTTTCACCCGCTCGGCAAGCTCCGCATAACCGTGGGTGTAGTTTTCAACGAAATCGGTATCTTCCAAGCCTTCTTCGATGATTACGTGGATCATGGCGAGGGCCAGGGCATCGTCGCTCCCTGGGCGCAGTTGCAGCCAGAGATCGGCCTTCTTGGCGAGGAAGGTTTCGCGGGGATCGATAACGATAATTTTCTGCGCATGTTGAAAGGCATCGCGGGCGTTGAAGCGGGTCTCGCCGTCAGGGCCGGAATTGAGCGGCTGGTGGCCCCAATAGCAGATGCATTCGGCCTGCGTATCCCCTAAAAAATCGCTTACCGGCAGATCGCCATGGGTCAGGAACGTGGTGTTGACCCTTGGGTGGAAGCATTGGGCAAAGCCCGGCTCCGACCAATTGGGGCTGCCGAACGAGAACGCAAAGCGCGACACCCAGCGGATATGATGGCGGCCGGTGCCGGTGCCGAGATGCACCGCCTCGGCGCCGTATTCGGCTTTGATTTTGGTCAGCTTTTCGGCGATCTCGTCCAGCGCCTCGTCCCAGCTTATGCGCTCCCATGTCCCGGCGCCTCTGGGGCCTTTGCGCCGCATGGGGTATTTGAGCCGGTCCGGGTGATAGACCATTTCGTGGGTGGCGTTACCAATCGGGCAGAGGCGGCCATGGGAGAACGGGCTGTCTGGATCGCCCTCGACTTTGACCAGCACATCGTCCTTGACGTGCATCAGGACGCCGCAACCGCCGTGGCAACTGCGGCAGACGCTTTTGAGAATTTCCGTGTCCTCGGTGGGCACTGAGGCCCCCGGTGCTACCTGATCCATGCTGCCTGCCTCCAAATTATTATTCGTCTATGCCTCGCGGTCCGGTCCGAAATTCACCCAGAATTCTTCCGAATTGTTGGCGCGTGGAAATTCGCCATCCGGAACCGGTTTGCCGAGAAATTCGCACAAGGTCGCCCAGCCGTCCTTGACATCGAAGGAGAGGACACGGCCATCGGCGTAGGCTGTGGTCATGTGGTTCACATGGTCCTGATAGGCTGCTTTCGCCGCCTGTTCGTCATCGATGCCGGACTTGAATAATTTATTGCTAAGCATATCGATAACCGAGCGGGCCATGGCGTCGATATGAGGCGGCAGGCCCTCTTCGGGGAGTTCCACCAAATACTCCATGATGGTGCTGGAATAACTTTCCCACCAGCTATCCACGTTGCGCGCCGTCAGGATGATCTTGGCGTCCGGAAAATGGTCGGCCAGCTCCTTTGAAAAACCGGCGCCCGGCCAATCGGTGGTGGCGCTGTAGCCGTCATAGACTTGGTCCCAATCCACCGGCTCGCCGGCGATCGCCGCCCGCCAGGCCGGCACCTGAGTTGGATTGTTGAACACATCTTCCATATGATGGCAGGGCCCGTAACCAAGCTCTTCCAGGGCTAATTTCAATGACATGGTTCCGGTGCGGCCATAGCCCACACCAATGACTGATAAAGCCATTTTTCGCCTCCCCGAAACGTATTGAAGTTTTGATTTATGTTTATTTATAGACACGATACAGGGCGACATACCGATTGCCTAGGGTTTAATCCGCCGAGAGGGAGGCGCTAAAACGCTCAGCAGGTGCTCCCCGACGGTGAGCCGCCCGGCACAATCGCGACCGATGATTTCGCGCAATCCGTCCGCCACTGTGACCGGGTTCATGTACGTGGCGATCAGCCCGAATTGTTCGGGAAAGGTGCGGTAATGGGCCATGGGGCGAAGATCATTGTCGGTCTTTCAGATACCATTTTGTGGTGGTGGTCTTGGGGACACAGGGCTCATCGGGTCCGCCCCGCCGTTTGTTATGGCCATACTTCACAATTCGGAATGATTTTTCATTGAGATCAATGCGGCCTTGCAATGGGATCGTTGAGGCTTTCTGGCAATCACCATGATAATCATACCGGCCATTGATCTCGGTGCCGGTCACGGTTGCGGAGAAGAAATTGCTCCACCCACTGCGGGATAAATAGCGTGCCTCAAAGCGGCCATTCCTAAAATTGATTTGCCATTGGCTGCGCCCCCCGGCGGTGGAGTAGCGCCCGGACAACGCTTCAATCTGCTGCTTTTGGCTTATTTTCGCCTGTTCCTGCCGGCGCCCTTTCTCGCCGACCGCAAGCGCCTTCTTTTCGAGCCGTCCCGCCTCTTCAATTTTGCCATCGGCTCGGGCTCGCTCGGCGCGGTCGTTCAGTTGGATAACGGTGGTCGTATAGTCGGGGCCGCCGGCAGGATGGCTCATGCGCCAAGGCTTGCGGGCCCCATAGCGCTTCCGGTGTTTTTCAAATTCCGCAAGCGAACCTTCACCGCCCATCCTATTCAACAGTTCATTGACTTGCGCTAGGGATTTGATGGCTTTGTCGAACCTACCAACCTCGGCGTAGGCGGCGGCGAGGACAGCCAGGTTAAAAGCATTGAGCTCGAGCCCGGCGGCCTTTTCCGCGTCTTCCACCGCTAGCTTTCCATCGCGAAACACAGCGTCCGGCGCCGCCGCGCGCACCCACGCCAGATGGGCGCGTGCATGGGCATTATTGGGGGCTATTTTGAGCACTTCGTTCATGTCCCGGATGGTCAGGTTATAGGAGCCTTTACTTTGATAGGCATGGCCCCGGCTGAAATATCCGAGTATCAAACTGTGATCATCGTCGCTCGCTTTGGCTAGGGTGATGGATCTGGTCTGGTCGTTGATGGCCTTTTCATAGAGACCTTTCAGATCATAGGCGTTACCCCTATTGCCGTAGGCCTGTGCCATATCGGGGGTGAAGTGGATCGCTTCGTCATAGTCCTGGATCGCCAGATCGAACTGGCCCTTATTTTTATATGCGATACCACGGTTGACCAAAGCGGCGGATTGATCCCAGTCAAATGCCTTGGCAGTTTTCTGGTCGGCGATGGCTTTGTCGGCGCGTCCCAAATCGTTGTAGGCCAACGCTCGACCTTTGAAGCCGGCCGCCATTTCGTGGTTCAACTCGATGGCTCTGGTAAAATTGGCAATCTTTTCATCGCCGTTGGAAGCCTCGATACCCTTATTGAACCAGTTTGCAGCCTCGTTGGTGACACAGGCGCTGAGTACCAACAACAGGAATGGCATCAATACCCATCTCTGGAGCGCCGAATTTCTCTGTCCCACGGAGCGCCTCCTCAATCCATCTTCAGTAGCTTCTTGGCATTGCCAAAGAAAATCTTGTCTTTGTCTTCTTGGCGGAGATCCATGTCCTCGATCAGCGCGATGCCGCGCTCTTTCAAGACATCCAAAGGCGGTGCGTCGGTGCCGAAGATCATGTGATCGGCGCCCACCGTCTCAATGGCGCAGCGGGCTGCCGGGGCGTGGTAGCTGACGCAATCCAAATAGGTCATGCGCAGATAATCGGACGGCTTTTTGGTGATCAGCATGGGCGCGTATTCGCCCAAAAAATAAGCCTCGTCTTGTAACTCATAAGCATAATCCATGCGCCCAATCATCTCCGATATGCCGCCGCCCAAATGGGTGCAGACCAGTTTGAGGCTCGGAAATTTCTCGTAAATGCCGCGAACGATGAGCCGCGACAGTGCCAAGGCCAGATCCATGGGCCGGCCGATGGAGGATGCCAGGCGGTAATCCTTCAAGCGCTCTTCGCCGAAGCCAACCGAGGGCGGGTGCATCATCACCGGGATATCCAATTTTGTCACCAGCTCGAAAAACGGCAAGGCGTCGTCGTCGTCCGGGTAATGGCCGGGGACCGAGGACATGATCATGACGCCCTTGAGCCCGTCCTCGGTGACGGCGCGCTCCAGCTCTTTCAAGACATCATCTCCGCCTGACGGCAGGGCGCAGGCGAAGGCGGACAAGCGGTCTGAATATTTATCCTGTGATTCGGCGAAAAATTGGTTGTATTCGCGGATCACCGCCAGCTGTTCCGCCGGCTCCCTTTGCCCCAGCCCATGGATCGCGTTTGAGATGACGATATGATCGACGCCGGTGCGATCCTGGGCGGCCAGCACCCGCTCCAGCGCCATCGGGCATTTGCCCTCCCATCTGGGATGGTCCGCATATTTGGGCGGATGGACGTGGTTGTGGAAATCGATAATCATGGTTTGCCTCCGTGGCGAATATTTAAGGCACGTCTTTTCGGTGATTGCAAATTCACGCTGCCCAGGCTTAAATTCGTTCTGGAAATAATGGAGGATTCACCCATGGCCCGCATCGTTCTCGGCGTTGGCACGTCGCATAGCCCCATGTTGTCGCTGGCGCCGGAGCATTGGGATATTCGCACCCAGGCGGACCGGGACGAGCCGGCGCACCCTTACCGGGGCGGCATTTATGGCTTCGATGCGCTGATGGATGTGCGGCCCACCAAAGCGTTCACCGAACAGAACCACATCGATGTGCGGCGCAAAAATTATGAGCGCTGCCAGGCCGGGCTGGATGCCCTCGGCGCCAAAATTGATGCGGTTGATCCCGATCTTTTGGTAGTCATCGGCGACGATCAGGAAGACTGGTTCCACACCGACGTGCTGCCCGCCTTCACGGTGTTTTATGGGGCGAGCGTTTATGGCGAGGGTTTCGATCCCACCAATCCGCCGGACGATATGCCGGCGCCCATGGTGCCGGTGCGCTCCAACTATCGCCCGCTGGTCGACACCGATCATCCCACCGATGCGGATTTGGGGCGCAAAATTATCGAACACGCCATTAATGATGAGTTCGATGTCACCTCGTCCGACATGGCGCCGTCAAACGCGAACGGTCCCATCGGCATCGGCCATGCCTTCGAATTCGTCAACCGGCGCATCTTGAAAGACCGGGTGGTGCCGAGCGTGCCGATCCTCCTCAACACCTATTATCCGCCCAACCAGCCCTCGGCCCGGCGCTGCTATGAGTTTGGCCGCTCCATCGGGCGGGCCATTGGCGCGTGGGACCGGGACTGCACCGTCGGCGTGGTGGCGTCCGGGGGGCTCACTCACTTCGTAATCGACGAAGAAACCGATAGGCGCATGATCGAGGCCATGAAAACCCACGATATCGACACCTTCGCCGCCGAGCCGGCACATACGTTCCAATCGGGCACGTCGGAGATCAAAAACTGGATCGCCATGCTCGGCGTCTTGGCCGAAACCGGCTTCGAGATGGATTTGGTCGATTACGTGCCGTGCTACCGCTCCGATGCGGGTACCGGCACCGCCATGGGCTTCGCCACTTGGAGCTAGGCCGCATTTAATGTGCAATAATGCCGCCCGGCGATCCAAGGATTAATGCGGGCTCGCCTAACTGGGAAGGAATGTTTCATGCGCACACAAGTCGGCATCATCGGCGCCGGGCCGTCGGGACTTTTGCTAAGCCAGCTCTTACATCTGCAAGGCATCGAAAGCGTTGTGCTGGAACGGCGCACACCGGACTATGTCCTGGGCCGCATTCGCGCCGGCGTTTTGGAAGAGGGCATGGTTCAAATGCTACGCCGCGCCGAATGCGCCGGGCGCATGGACGCCGAAGGGCTGATCCATGACGGCTTCGAGATTTGCTTCGGCGAGGTGCGCCACCGCATTGATTTGAAGAAGCATACCGGCGCCGGCGTAATGGTCTATGGCCAGACCGAGGTGACAAAGGATCTGATGGACGCCCGCGCCGCAGCCGGCGGGGCCGTTATCTACGAAGCCGAAAATGTGGCTCTACACGATCTGGACAGCAATACGCCGAAGCTCACCTACCAAAAGGACGGCGCCGAGCATGAAGTGGTCTGCGATTACATCGCCGGCTGTGACGGCTTTCATGGGCCAAGCCGCCGGGCCATGCCGGAAAACGTGCTGAAGGAGCATGAGCGGGTTTATCCGTTCGGCTGGCTCGGCATCCTCACCGATACCCGCCCGGTCGCCGACGAGCTTATCTACGTCAATCACTGGCGCGGCTTTGCGCTCTGTTCCATGCGTTCGATGACGCGCAGCCGTTATTACATCCAATGCGCCTTCGATGAGAATTTGGACGAATGGACCGACGACCGTATCTGGGACGAGTTGCGCGTGCGCCTGCCCGCCGACGCCGCCGAGAGCATCGAAATGGGCCCCTCCATCGAAAAAAGCATCGCGCCGTTGCGCAGTTTTGTTGCCGAGCCCATGCGCCATGGGCGCTTGTTTTTGGCCGGCGACGCCGCCCACATCGTGCCGCCGACGGGGGCCAAGGGCTTAAACCTTGCGGCCTCCGACATTCATTTTCTGTCGAACGCGCTGATCGCCTTTTACCAAGACGGCCAGACCGATCTGATGGACTCATATTCCGAAAAATGCCTGGACCGCATCTGGAAGGCGGAGCGGTTTTCCTGGTGGATGACCACGGTGCTGCACCGCTTCCCCGACCAGAACAGCTTCGATAGGGGCGTCCAGTTAGCGGAGTTGGATTACCTCACCAGCTCCGAGCCTGCGCAAGCGGCGTTTGCGGAGAATTATGTCGGACTGCCGTTTGAATAGGGGGAGCTAGCCGCCCGCCTTCGGCATCAAATCCATGTGCTGCAGGAGCCCGATGAAGGTGGCCAGCTTATCGCGGCGGTAGGCGTCTGCGTCCATCTCGCTAAAGTCATAAAAGCCCTTGCCGGTTTTGAGGCCGAGATCGCCGGCTTGCATTTTGTCGGCAACAATTTGAGGCGGGGCGAAGCGGGGGTCTAGCTTTTCGGCCAGATAATTGCCGGCGTGGTAAAGGATGTCGACGCCGCCGTAATCGGTGAATTCCACAAAGCCCATGGTGGCGTAACGGATACCGAAACCGGTGCGTACCGCCTTGTCGATATCTTCTGGCGTGGCGACGCCTTCTTCGACCATGCGGGCCGCCTCGTTCATGGCGCCGGCTTGAAGGCGCGGCACGATATAGCCGGGCGACGCGTTGCAGCGTACCGGCACTTTTCCTATGGATTCCAGAAGCGCGGTGAAGCGGGCGATCACTTCCTCGGAGGTTTGCGCTGATGGGCTGACTTCTACCAGGGGGATCAGATAGGCCGGGTTGAGGAAATGGGCGTTGAGGAAATTTTCCGGGCGCGCCGTGTGTTCGGCCAGCTCCGTGGACAGCATGGTGGAGGTTGTAGAGGCCAGGATGGCAGCCGGGGCCAATGCGCTGGCGCGCCCGAGGGCATCGGCTTTGGCATCCATGGTTTCGGTGACGCCCTCGAAGATATATTCGGCGGCGGCGAGGACGGTTTCCGCCTCGGCATACGGGGCAAGCTCGATGCGGTCCAGCACGGCGGGAATGGCACTTGCATCCAGAACGCCGAGGCCGGCCAGGAATTGCAGGTTCTCGGCAATCTCGGCGTGCGCTTCGGTCAGCAGCGCCTCCGGTTCTGCCCGTTCCTTGAAATCCAGGATGGTGACTTCGTGGCCGGAATAAGCGAAGGCGTGGGCGATGCCGCGCCCCATGCGCCCGGCGCCGAGGGCCACGATGGCGGTCATGCATCGAAGCCCGATTGCAGGAGCGCCGCCAGCTCCTCCCGGCTGAACCCATCCAGGCCGAGGCTCGCCAAAGTGCGCCCGGTGGCCTTGAAGTCGGTGCCGGTGATGGCGCTGCCGATGGCCAGAAAACCGTTGATCAGGGGCAGATCGAGCCCCGCCAACTGGCCGAGAGATGCCATCAATGACAGGCCCAGCCTTGTGTCTTCGATCATATAGCGGTGGCTGAGAAGATCGATGTTTTCGCGCCAATCGCCACTGTCGGTCAGTCGCTCGTGGGACGCGTTGCCGTACATCCATTCGTCGCGGGCATCATCGTAGTGATCGGCCAATGGGAAGTGCGGCGCACCGTAGCCCAAGGCCTCGCGAAGCGCCATGCGTTCTGCGTCAAGGGCATCGGTGGTGCGCCGGATCGATGGCTGGGTGCCTTCATTGTGGATGTCCCATTCATCGAAATGCTCCAGCGGCCCGGCATTCATAATGATCAGCGGTGGATGGATGATCGGCCCGGCATTCATCAGCGCGCCGCTGAGCACATCGGTGAGCGGTTCCGCCGGATAAACCTTGCCGATTACATCCAGCGCGCGGCTAGTTTGGTTGGCCGGAAAGACGCCGGTGGGCAGGCGCGTGGCATAGACGCTAATGCGCACATGGCCGGCGTCCTGTTTGCGCGCCAGATACGGCAAGGTCCCTGTTTCGGCGAAGGCAGCTTTGGCATTGTTGCCGGCGTCCCGGGCGGCCTGGGCGAACATGATCGATCCCAAGGTGCCGGGCGGCAGGAACGCCACCTGGCCGTCTTGCCAATGGGGCGCCAGAACCTGGCTCAAATCCTCGTGGGCGGTCGATGGCAGCGGAATAACCACCAGCTCGGCACCTGCCATGGCTTCGCCCACATCGCCAGTGGTGAGCGCGATCTTCACATCGCGGCTGCCTTGCCAGTCGGTGAGGGTGATGGCGGGTGTAAGCTGGGTAGTATCGCGCCGCCAGAAACGCACCCGGTGCCCGGCCTCGGTCAGATGCGCCGCCGCTGCGTAACAACCATGACCGCCGCCGATGACCGCGATCTCCATGATTACTTCAGAGCCGCCCGGAAATCGTCACGGATCTGGGCGCCGTGCATCATCCGGTAATCCATTTCCGGCGGCGGGCCGGGTTCGATTTTGAGGGCGGCGAATACCGGGCCTTCGGCCTGAAGAAGGCTGCTGAGGCCGTTTTGAAAATCATCCAGCTCGGAAAATTCGGATGCGCTGGCATAACCGGCGGCGCGGGCGAAACCGGCGAAATCGGCGTTGCCGGCGCCCGGGATGGCGTGTCCGCCATTGGCCTCGTAGGTGCCGTTTTCGGCAACGAAATGGATCAGGTTCTTGGGCGCCTGGCCGGCGATCGTAACCAGACTGCCCATATTCATGAGCAAGCTGCCGTCACCGTCGAGCACCACCACGCGCCGGTCCGGCATGCCGATGGCGAGGCCGAGGGCGTGGCTGGAGGCCAGATCCATGGCGCCGGTGAAGATGTAGTTGAGCGGGCTGGGGCGTAATTTGATCCAGTCGAAGGCGGTCGTGTAGACGGCAACGACAACCGTGTCGTCACTCAATTGATCGGCCAAAATTTCCAAACATTCGTTGCGCTTCATCATTGCCCTATTCCGCCTCCGGGCTCTGCCCGATCAGGAGCGCGGTGGGGCGTGATGTCTTATAAGCGGCCTCGATGGCCGGTGCGATCAGGGCCACGTCTTCCTCGGTTTCAATCAGGGCGCGGGGGATGCCCATGGCGTCCAGGATCGGCTCGACAATGCGGACGCCGTAATTGCGGGCTTCAGATGGCGCCTCGCCGGCTTGTTTGCCCAACAGGCCGACCATCAGGCAGATGGGTATTTCATATTCGACTCCGACGGCGCGGATGGCGTTGATGGAATCCAAAAAGCCGGTGTTCTGGATTAAAATCAGCGCCCGCTCTCCGGCAAAGGACAATCCAGCCGAGATACCGATGCATTCGTCCTCCTTACAGACATTGATATGGCGGAGGTTGGCGTCGTTCGATATTGGCCTCAGGAGCCCGTCGCTGGTGGTGATGTCGGGCACCGTGATGACGGTACCGACGCCGGCGGATTTTACCGCGGCGATGATGCTGGCCCCCCGGACGGGATCGGAGGTGGGTCTGGCGTCACTCACCGGGCGCCGGGCCTGATATCTGGCGTTTGCCGCGGCTCAATTGGATGGCAAAGGTGGCGACAACCAGGGCCACGCCGACCACATAGGTTTGTATCAAAAGCGCGCCCTCGATATCGAACACGAAGCGGATCAGGCGGTCAACGGGCAGCAACAGGCAGGCCGCCGCAACGCCCAGCATCAGCCGCTCCACCGGGATGGTGTCCATCAGGCCGCGTGATTCCAGGAACGCCGCCCAGGCGATGACGCCGACGACGCAGGCGAACACGGTGGCCACGATATCGAACATTGAGCCGTCGAGCAGCAGCGGCGTATAGACGAACAGGAACGGCATCACCAGGATCATCGAGGCCAGACGTAGGGCTTCGAACCCGGTTTTCACCGGATCGGACTGGGCGATGGCGCTGGCCGCGTAGGCCGCGAGAGCCACCGGCGGCGTCACGGCCGATACCACGGCAACCCAATAGCTGATCATGTGGGCGGCCATGGATGGCACGCCAAATTCGGTCAACGCGCCAACCGCGAAGATCGCCAGGATTACATAGGAGGCGACGATGGGCAGGCCCATGCCGATGATGTAACCGGCGACGATTACCCAGAAGATGGTCAGTGGCAGCAGCCCGAAGCTCAACTCCACCAGAAGCCCGGACACGCGGCCCGGCAGATCGCTTTGCGTGGCGCTGGACAGCAAGATGCCTAGGACGCCGGCGATGGAGCCCACCACCAGCACGTTCTTCGCGCCCGCTTCCATGGACACCCAGACATTCTTGGCCACTTCGGCAAAGGCCGCCCACAGGCTGGCGCCAGCGCCGACATTTTGGGCGACATCATCGCCATACACTACGGCGGGCATCCCGGCGGCGCGTCCGGCGACCAAAATTTCGATAATTTTCAGAACCAGATAGGTGATCATCACCCAGAACAGCGCGTGGCCGGCCGATAGCCCGATGAAATCATCCACCAGCCAGATGAAGGGCCCGCCCACGCTCTCGCCAAGGAAATAAACAAAGACGCCGACCAGCAGCGATGCGCCCAGCAAATGCTTGCCGATAAAGCCGGAATAGGGTGTTCGGACGGTGGTTAAAAGATCCGCTGCGCGCAGCATGACGATCAAGACAATCGTCTTGGCCGCCGCCAAAAACGCCGAATCGCCGATCACCAGATAATAAACCATCACCGGGATCGGCATCAAAAGATGCAGCCTTGGCAGGATATTGCTCCACGGCGGCAACTCTTCCACCGGGACGCCGTGCAATCCATTGCGCACCGCCCGCAAATAAACGATCAGCCCGACCGAAAGATAATAGAGGATGGCCGGAATGAGGGCGATCTTGACCACGTCCAGATAGCTCGTCTCGGTCAGTTCTGCCAATAGAAACGCGCCGGCGCCCATAATTGGCGGCATATAGGCGCCGCCGGTGGAGGCCGCCGCTTCAACGGCGCCGGCAAATTCCGGCTTGTAGCCGACTCGCTTCATCAACGGGATGGTGAAGGTGCCGGTGGTCACCACGTTGGCAACGCCGGAGCCGGAGATCATGCCAAACAGACCGCTCGAGGTGACCGCCGCAATGCCCGGCCCGCCGGTGCGCTGGCCGGTCAGCCGGTAGGTTGCGTCGATGATGAACGAGCCGAGCCCGGTTTTTTCCAGGAACGCGCCGAGGATGACGAAAATCACCACGTAGGTTGCGAACACATCCATGATCAGCCCGGTGATGCCGTCGGTGGCCAGCATCAAAAATTCCATCACCCGCTCGAACGGAAAGCCGGGATGGTTCAACAGGCCGGGCATCACCTCGGCAACGGGACGGAAGGAATAGATGAAAAACAAAAATCCGATCAGCGGGATGATCGGGCCGACCACGCGCCGTGCCACATCAAAGGAGACGGCGGCCAGCATGCCGGAGAAAAAGACCACCGGGGCCGGCACCGGGCCGCCGATGCGCTCGGTCAGCTCCTGGGCCGAGGATATCCACCAAATGGTGACCGAGATTGCCGATAGCAAAAACAGGTAATCGGAAATCGACGGATTGTTACCCGGTTTTTTGACCAATGCTTCGTAAAGATAGATGGCGACACCGATTGCGCCGCCGACGATGGCGACTATAGCCACGTCCGTTCCGGCAAATTCGCGCCACAATTCGACCGGATTGAAGAACTGCCAATAGCCCCAGACCGCGAGCAAGGCGGTGACCGCGGTGATATCGAAGAAGCCGAAAATTTCATCCAGCCAGACCCAGCCATCGCGGATGGATTTCTTGCGGCCCATGAACAACAGCAGCGAGAGCACCATGACGCCGACCATGAAGGTACCCTTGAACACTTCGGCGACCGGCGGGCCGAAAAACGAGATATGCAGGAAGAAATAGGAAAACGCGACACCGGCCACCGACAGGAAAACGCGCGCAAAACCGGTCAGCGTCCGGGGCTGGGACATTTCCTCGGCAACCAGGCCGATTTTCATTAATACCGAAAGGGTTCCGCCAGCCATACCGATCTATCCCCGATTTCTGCCAACTGTACCATAGGCCAAAAAGGGTGCGCGAAGGGAGCGGTGCTCCCTTCGCGCATTATACAGAATATTGAGCACGCTTTGCTCAAATACCGGTATTAGAATCCCTTGATAAGTTCGGCCGGTACATTGACGCCGCGCTCTTTCCAATAGCGGGCGGCCGCCGGATGGACCCACATCTTATGGGCTTTGAGCGCTTCGAAATCGCCGCTCAGAGTTTTCCAATAGCCCGCCGTCGATGCCAGCTTCTTCAGGTTCGCCGGGGTCGCGGCGATCTTGACCATGTTGTAGATGGCGTCGTCGGACATCTGCTTGTGAGCATACCAAAATACCGGATAAGCAAACGAACGCGCCGGCTCGGTCATGCCTTTGACGTCCTTTTGCACCGGAATTGTTGTCGGTGCATAGAACTTGTAGGCCGAGGTCAGTTTCTTCTGTTCGGCCGCGGTCATGGAAATGTAGCGCACCGGCTTGCGGAGCGACAATTCGGTCAGCGCCGGGATTTTAAAGGGCGCGCCGGCGGAGCAGAAGACATCAATCTGACGGTCACCCAAGGCACGTCCCGACGCCGCAAAGCCGAGATAGCGGGGCTTGATCTGGTCCAACAGGCCGAGACCCTTGAAGATGTTCGTGCAGTTGACGTTACTGCCCGAACCCTTGGACAAAAGATTGACCACTTTGCCCTTCATGTCGGAGAAGGATTTGATCGGGCTGCGCGCCAGAACGGCAACGATCTGGGTCTGTGAGCGCACATTGGCGACCACCCGGAAATCCCGGTTGATGCCGTCTTTTTTGAAAAGGCCGACGCCGTACCAGGACTGATAAGACTGAACCACATGGCCCCACGCGGTGGCGAAATCGCCAAGACCGACGCGGCGCACGTTATCGACCGAACCGTTGGAGGGCGAATATTGGAACTTATAATTTTTGCCCTTCAATTCCTTGTTGATCAGCTGGGTGCCGGCCGAAACCGCCGGATGCCAGCCGCCGCCCGAGGGACCGCCGCCAAAACGGTAGGTCTGCGCGTCGGCCACGCCGGCGATGGCAATAGCGCCGCCGGCAAGAGCTAATGTTTTAAGCAAATACATAATGATCTCCCTGTTTAAATAAAAATGCACCGGCCTGATTTTATTTGTTGTTATTGGCCGTGGCGACAACGTCTCACAAATATATTTTCCGTTCAACGCCTTATTGGCCTGAACACCTCAACCGGCGGCGGACTCTTTAAGCGGAATTCCTCCCGCCTCGACCCACTTATAGCGGCAATCCAACTCCGGCGAAAGCGGCCGGCGCATATCGTTGGAAAGCGCAATCCACATGCGCAACAGATGCCGTTTCAGGGCCGGATCGTCATAGTCTTCGAAGGCGTCGCGGGCATGCATGGTGGTGTGATTGTTGACCAGTTGGATATCGCCCTCTTGCAGCCGAAAGGAAACCTGTAGCTCGGGCCGGTTGGCGATCTGTTGCACCAGATCCAGGCATTCGGTCTGCGCGTCGGTGATCGTGTATTCGGTCCCGAAACGCTCGCACGATTGCAGGTATTGGCGTGACGTGAAGCGCGAGGTGACCTGGCCATCGGCGGCCGAGAACATCGGGATGGCGTACCAGGGCTGCTCGCCGTCCGGCTCCTCGTCTCGCCAATCCAGATGGAATGGCTGATAGGTGACGTCCAGTAAATCCGGGCGCTCCCGGCGAAGCACATTGTGCACCGTGAGCGACGATACCAGGTGGCTCTCGCCGCCCGATTTGGCCTGATGCAGGCAAAACAGGCCGAGCACATCCACCGGCAAAAGATCGCAATGGAAATCCATGCGCTGGGCGGTCTGATAGCCGCGCGCCGAGGGATCGTCGTAGGAGCGGTCCTCGTCGAGCACATGGCCGAGCAAATGGCCCCGGTCGTTCTGGGAAACCGGGCTTCCGATATGGACGCCAATGCCCCAATAGAGCAATTCGCATTCGGCGTCGGAATATTTGTCCCTTGGAATGCCGCGCAGCACGCGAAAGCCGAGGCCGTTTTGTACTTCGGGCAACAGCGCCGCCAATTCCGCCGCGCAAGCGTTCAGCGGAAAATCCTCTTTGCCGAACGGGATTTGTAATCCGGCCTTTTGTACATGGCGGAGCGCGGCGTCCAGATCGGCCAGGGCTTCGGCGCTCAAATGACGGATCCAGTCTTCGTCGCCGGCTTGGATATCGGGGCCCAGCCAGGCTCCCGGGTCGGTAATCTCGGCGCTGATTTGCTCGGTCATGGGTGGTCCTAATTTGGGGCTAAACCTGATGCGCGCCGATACTAAGCCGCCGGTCCTTGCCCGGCAAGGCAGGCGGAGTGCCGTTTATTACGGCTGTCGACACCGACGCCGCTTCCCGTTAACGTGGTGACATATTTATTCGGGGAGGTGCTAGAGCCATGCTTTCATTTCATTCCGGGATCAGCCACGCGGTGAATACCCAGTCTGCGGTGCGCGAATGCGTGGACAACGCCTTCGGCGAGGGCGGCGGCGCGGATTGCTCGATTTTGGTTATCCACTCCACGGTCGGCCATCAGTTCCCGCAAATGCTGGCCGCCGCGAAAGAAGCCTGCCCCGATGCCAGCGTCATCGGCTGCACCGGCTCCGGCGTCATCGGGCGCGAAGGGGTGTCGGAGAAAATGCGCGCTATGGCGGTCATGGCCATATCGGGCGACGAATGCACCGTCTCTTGTGCCGGCGGCCTCAATGGCGGCAATTCAGAAGAACTCGGCAACCAAGTGGCCGGCAAGGTGAAGCAGCAGTTG
>JABHAA010000117.1 GCA_018674495.1 Rhodospirillaceae bacterium
CCACAGAGACTGGCCGCTGTTAAAGCAGTGGATCCAGAAACAAAATGCTCTATCAGGCGATCTTGTTTATAGTGGCTAAGGCGGCTCTTGCGCATAGGTCCCATGATAACCCCAAAATCATGTTATCTGGGTCAGCCCCACCGAAAGATACAGATCAATTACGACAGAACTCTCTACAAGCAGCGCCACAAGGTCGAGAATATGTTCGGCAAACTCAAAGACTGGCGCCGCGTCGCAACACGCTATGATCGATGCGCACACACATTCTTTTCAGCCATATGTATCGCCGCTATTGTTATCTTCTATTTGAATTAATTAGTCCTGACCCTGGGCGGTCTCAACACCGGCGCGGGCACAGAAATATTCCCAGGCCCGGTCGAGGGCCAGCGGTGAAAACTGGGTTTCCTGGGAGCGTTCGATCTCGCCGTCGCTCAATCCTTTCGGCGTTCCATGGTGCAAGGCGGCGGAAAGGATTTTGGCGTTTACCTGCAAATAGATGGCGGTGGTCACCGCCTCTTCCAGGGTGCGTCCGGCGACCACCGCGCCATGGCCGCGCATCAGCATGCAGTTGTTGTTCGCCATAGTGCCGGCCAGGTCGCGGCCCTGCTCCATGGTGCGCACCAGCATATCGGTGTCGCCGAATTTATCGGCAATATCCCAGACCGGTAAGAATTTGCCGATCACCGAGGCCACGTGGACCATCGGGCGCATGGGCGTTTCTGTAATTCCAAATGGCAGCACTTCGTAGGAATGATTGTGCACCACCGCGGTAATCTCAGGCCGTGCTTCAAAAACGGCGCCGTGGATCATGCGCTCGCCATAGGGGACGCGGCCCTGATCATCGATCACCTCGCCGTCCAGTTCGAACTCCATCAGATCGTCGAACTCCACCAACTCCGGCGAGCGCGAGCGGGACATGACATAGCGGCTGGGGTTGTCCGGGTGGCGCAAGCTCACATGGCCAAAGGCATCGACCACATCTTCGCGTGCCAAAATGCGGTTGGCTGCCACCAGCTTGTCGGTATCGTTGTTCTTGTCGAACATGCCTGTCTCCCATTTGTGAGGCCCGAATATTGGATGCGCCCGATTAAAGGCGCCATGATGCGTATCAAGTGAATTCGACCCCCAAGCGCCTTGCCGAACGTGTTTAAGATCACTACCGTCTGGCAGCAATCAGACGCCCGGTTAGGAATATTATCTTGAAATTCGACTATGTGATCGTTGGCGCCGGCTCGGCGGGGTGCGTTCTCGCCGCCAGGCTGACCGAGGATGCCAATATTCGCGTCCTGGTGCTGGAAGCCGGCGGCATGGACACCGATCCGATGATCAAGGTGCCGCTAACCTGGGCCAAGATGTTCCACGACCGCAGCCACGACTGGGGCTATGATTTTGAGCCCGAGCAGGCCACCGGCGGGCGCGCCATCGAATGCGCGCGGGGCCTCGTGGTCGGCGGCTCATCGTCGGTCAACGCCATGGCCTATGTGCGCGGCAATCGCGGCGATTACCAGCGCTGGTCCAGGAACGATCTTCCCGACTGGGATTACGCCCACGCGCTGCCCTATTTCAAGCGCTCTGAAAGCTGGGAGAAGGGCGGCGATGACTACCGGGGCGGCGACGGCCCGCTCCGGGTGACCGAGGCGCGTTTCACCGATCCCCTGATCGAAGCCTATTACCGGGCCGCGCACTCGGCGGGCTATGCCGAGAACGCCGATTTCAACAGCGGCGATCAATATGGCTTCGGCCGCTCCCAGCAAACCACGCGCAAAGGGTACCGGGAAAGCGCCGCCACCGCCTATCTGCATCCTGCCCGCAAGCGTCCCAACCTGACCTTGCGTACCAAGGCGTTCGTGACCGGCATTCTGTTCGATGGCAACCGCGCCACGGGGATACGTTACGAGGCCGGTGGCTCGTCCCACGAAGCCCATGCGGCGCGAGAAGTGATCCTGGCCGGCGGCGTCATCAATTCGCCGCAGCTTTTGATGCTGGCTGGCATTGGCGATGCGGATGCGCTCCGCACCCACGATATCCAAGTGCGCGCCGACCTGCCCGGCGTTGGCAAGAACCTGCAGGACCATATTTCCGCCGGCGCTGTCTATGCGCGCCACGGCTCCAGCCCGTTCGTCCGCCAGATGCGTTTCGACCGCCTCGCCATCGACATGCCCATGGCCTATTTGTTCGGCAAGGGCCCCGCGACCCAGTATCCGGTCGGCCCGCAAGGCTATATGAAGCTGACCGACGATGCGGAAGCGCCCGACATCCAGGTTTTGTTCGGCGCCGGGCCGATGAACGCCCATCCCTGGTTTCCGTTGATCCGTAAGCCCTTCGCCAATGCCTTTTCGGCGCGCGCCGTTTTGCTGCACCCGAAAAGCCGGGGCGAAGTGCAGCTGGCCTCCAATGATCCCCACCAAAAGATGCGCCTGATCGCCAACTTCCTTGCCGAGCCCGATGATCTGGCCACTTTGCGCCAGGGATTGGAGCGGGTGCGGGCGCTTTTGATGCGGCCCGAGCTGGACGAATTTCGGGGCGCTGAGCTACTGCCCGGCGCCGATGCCACCGATGAAGCTGCGTTGGAGGCGCATATCCGCAGCACCTGCATTACCGTTCATCACCCCCTCGGCACCTGCCGCATGGGTACCGACGATATGGCTGTGGTCGACGCCGAATTGCGCGTCAAAGGCATAGAGAATTTGCGCGTCATCGACGCCTCGGTGATGCCCGACATGACCAGCGGCAATATCAATGCGGCGGTGATAATGATCGCCGAAAAAGGCGCAGACATGATCCGGGGCGCGGCGCCACTCGATCCCATTTCGGTGGGAGGCTGAGCCCTTTTGCGCTGGCTGTTGAACCAGGGGTATCCGTTGATGATCCTCACCGCCGCCGCCTGGTCGGGCAACGCGGTGGTCGGGCGCGGCGTAACCGAACTGGTGCCGCCTATCGGGTTGGCCTTTTGGCGCTGGTCCCTGGCGCTGCCCATCTTTATCGCCATCGCCTGGCCCTATTTGCGCCGGGATTTTCCCATCGCCCTGGCCAACTGGCCGATCTTGGTGTTTCTGTCGGTGATCTCGGTCGCCATGTACAACACCTTCATTTATATCGGGCTGAATTCCACCCTGGCGATCAACGCCATGCTCATCCATACGGGCCGCCCCGTGGCCATTGTTTTGCTGTCCTACCTTATATTCCGGCGCAAGATTTCGGCGGTTCAAGGCATCGGGTTATTGATCGGCCTGGCGGGCACGGCGGCGATTGTGCTGCGCGGTGAATGGAACTTGATCGCCGGCATATCGTTCAACAAGGGCGATCTTTGGATCGCCGTGGCATCGTTCGGCTGGGCCATATACACGGTGTTTCTGCACAAGCGCCCGAAAATCCATTCAGCCAGCATGATGACGTTCGCCGTGGTCATCGGCCTGGCATTCCTGGCGCCGTTTTACTTGTGGGAATCTATCTATGTGCGCACCGTGCCGGTCGCGCCGGTCTCGTTCTGGAGCGTCGGTTTTTTGGCGGTGATTTCGACGGTTGTTGCGTACATGGGCTATAACAAGACGGTGGAATTGCTGGGCGCCAACCGGGCCGGGTTAATATCGTACCTGGTGCTCTTTTTCGGCGCCGTCCTGGCGATCATATTCCTGGGCGAGGAACTGGCCGGATATCACGGCGCCGGCGGTGGGTTGATCATCATCGGCACCTATTTGGCGACCAAGCAAAAGAAGGAAGATTAAGCCGCCGCGCCTCGGAGCCGCCCGGGAACATTCGCGTGACTTGGAGCTAATCCATTGCCAGTAGCCCCACATTCACTACTATAGCGCCGCAATTAACCGGTTAAGGGTAAACGGAAATGCGGCTCCGCAGCCAAATCTCAATCTCTGTCTTGCTGGCCGGTGTGTTGGCGGCTGGATGGATGTGGTTCGCCTCCTCGCGCCAGGCCGCCGAATCAAGCCAGGGTAGCCTCAAGCGCCCGGCCGCCACGCGGGTCTTGGTGGAGCCGTTGAGCTTCGCGCCGGACCGGGTGGTAGTACGCGCGGTTGGCACCGGCAATGCGCTCAAATCCGCCGATATTCACCCTTCGGTTTCCGGTGAAGTGAGGCAGGTTCGTTTCAAGGCCGGCCAGCGGGTTGCCAAAGGCGCCGTCCTGATCCGGCTCGATGATGCGCATCAGCGCCTGGCGCTGCGTCTGACCGAAGTAGCGTTAAAGAAAGCCCGGCGTGACACAAAGCGTTTAAAAAAACTGGCGGCGTCGGGCCATACGTCGCGCACCAGCCTGGATACCGCCGAGACCGAATTGGATAGCGCCAAGGTTCGCCATGCCCAGGCGGCGGCGAATTTGGCCGACCGCACCATCGTCGCGCCGTTTCCGGGCGTCATCGGGCTGACCAACATCCATGTGGGTGACCGGGTGGACGATGATACGGTGATCGCCACCTTGGATGACCGCGCCACTATCTTGGTAGATTTCAATTTGCCTGAAGGTTTTGCCCAAAGAATAGCGCTCGGCGGCGGCGTTGTGGTGCGCCCATCCACGGCCCCCGGCCAGACAATTGGCGGCACCATCTTCGCCATGGCCAGCCGCATTGAGCCGGCCTCGCGCTCGCTCCGGGTGCGTGCCAAAATACCCAACCCGGACGGCGCCATCCGTCCCGGCACCTCGTTCCAGGTGGAGATCGAATTTATCAGCCGCGCCTATCCGAGGGTGCAAGAGGTGGCCGTGCAATGGAGCCGCGACGGCGCTTATCTGTGGCGCGCCTCGGCGGGTAAGGCGGAGAAGGTCTTCGTGAAATTGGTGCGCCGGGACGGCGGGCGCATCCTGATCGACGGGCCGTTGCAGGCCGGAGAGTTGGTGGTGGTCGAGGGCGTGCAGGCCTTGCGCGCCGGCCAGATTCTGGACCCGCAGCCGTTCAACCAGCCTGATCCCGGCAAGGGCAATATCTCTCCCTAGAGGAAACCATGAGCGCGCCATGAACCGTATATCCGATCTTCCGGCCCTGGCGATCCGCCGCCCGACACTGATTGTGGTGATCAATCTTTTGATCGTAATTGCCGGTCTGTCGGCATTGCTTGGCGTTGAGGTGCGTGAATTACCCGATGTGGACCGGCCGGTGGTTATGGTGCGCGCTTTTTTCGAAGGCGCCTCGCCGGAAACCATGGACGCCGAGGTTACCTCCGTTATTGAGGGCGCCGTCGCCCGGGTCTCCGGCGTTAAATCGATCAACGCAGCGAGCGAAGAAAACAACGCCCGTATCCGCGCCGAATTTTCGCCTAAAGTCGACCTTGATGTGGCCGCCAACGATATCCGCGAAGCCGTTTCGCGCATCTCCCGGCGCCTGCCCGCCGGCGTCGAGGAAGTCACCGTGGTCAAAGCCGATACCGACGCCTCGCCGGTTATCCGCTTGGCCCTGGTCAGCGACAAATTGCCGTTGGAGGCGTTGACCCGCCTGGCCGAGGATGATGTCACCCAGGAATTGTCGGCATTGCCCGGCATCGCCACGGTGTTGTTGTTTGGGGATCAGGAGCCGGTCTTGCGCGTCGTGGTCGAGCCCATGCGTCTCGCCAGTTACAAGCTGTCCATCGACGATGTGGCCAAGGCCTTGCGGTCCACCAATCTGGATGTACCGGTGGGCAGTTTCAAGTCCGACAATCAATTGCTGCTAGTGCGTGCCGACGCATCCGTCTGGCGGCCCGCCGATATCGAGGCGCTAAAATTGGGCCCCAACATAAAATTGGGCGATGTGGCGCGCGCCTTTTACGGTCCCGCCGAGGCGATCAATCACAGCCTCCTGAACGGGCGCAAGGTGGTTGGGCTGAACATCATCCGGCGCGCCCGCTCCAACACCATCGCCATCTCCGACGCCGTTGATAAGGCAATGAAGCGCATCAACCGGCGTCTCGATAACGCCGAGATCGTAAAGATTTCCGATGACGCCGATTTTATCCGGGGATCGGTGTCCGAGGTGGTCCGCTCCCTGGCCATCGCTATCGCCATCGTGTTTGTGGTGATTTTTGTCTTCATGCGCGCCTGGCGTCCGACGCTGATCCCAGCCGCCGCGATCCCGGTGGCGCTGATCGGCACCATCGCGGCGATTTGGCTGCTCGGATTTTCGATCAATATCCTGACCTTGCTGGCGTTGGTGTTGGCTACGGGCATGATTGTCGACGATGCCATTGTGGTGGTCGAGAACGTACAAAGGCATCGAGCCGAAGGCTTAGCGCCCCTGGCTGCCGCCGTGGTCGGTACCCGCCAGGTATTTTTTGCCGTCATCGCCACTTCGGCGACACTAATTTCTGTGTTTTTGCCTATTGCATTCCTGCCCTCGGCGGCGGGCCGACTGTTCGCGGAGTTCGGTTTCGTGCTGGCCATTGCCGTCGCCATTTCGTCGCTGGTGGCGCTTACCTTGTGCCCGATGCTAGCGTCGCGCATGCCGGTGATTGCCGACAGCCCGGTCGCCAAAAAAAGCGGCATCATCGATGGGATGGGGCGTTGGGTGACGGAGGCCTACCGCCGGCTTTTGGATTTCACCTTGGGCGCCCGCTTTTTGGTGCTCGCCGGCATGGGGCTGATCGCGCTGGCCGCGCTGGCGTTGTTTCCCACCATCGATACCGAATTGTTGCCGCGCGAAGATCGGGGCGCCATTTATATTTCCATGCAGGGGCCGGATGGCGTCGGCCTCGATTATATGGACCGCCAGTCGGTGCAGGCCGAAGCCTTGTTGAAACCGCTGCAGGACGCCGGCGAGATTGGCGATGTGTTGTCGATCGTCGGGCGTTACGATCTCAACCGGGTGTGGATTGTCGCCCCGCTGGCGCCGTGGGGGGAGCGATCTCGCAGCCAGGACGAGATCGCGCGCCAGTTGCGTGGCCCCTTGAAGGCGATCCCCGGCGCCAATGCGCGCATTCGCCAGCCTAACAGCCTCAACCTGCATCGCTCCGGCGGGCGTCTGGAATTTGCGCTGACCGGCTCAAACTATAAAACCATCGCCGCCGCCGCCGACGATTTCAGCGCCGCCATGCATAAGCGTCTGCCTCAGTTCGAAGACCCGGACATCGAATATCAGCAGACCCAGCCGCAGCTTTCGATCAATATCGACCGCCGCCGCGCCGAGGATCTGGGCGTGCCCATCGATGGTATTGCCAATACGCTGCGCGCCATGGTCGGCGGCTTCAAGGTGGCCGAACTGAACGTCGATGACCGCTCGATCCCGGTGCTATTGGAATCGGCCGCCGGCGCTATCGACGATCCCGGCGATTTGCGAAACCTGTTTATCAAGAACGCCGGCGGCGCGCTCATCCCCTTGTCGGCGTTCGCTTCCATCAAGGAAGTCGGTGTCGCCGCCGAGTTGGACCGTACCGCGCAAAAACGCGCCGTCGAGATCGATACGCCGCTGCCGCCGGGCTATCCCATGCTCAAGGCCATGGAAGAGGTGCAGGCCATCGCCGACGATATTTTGCCGGCGGGCATAGACATTCGTTTCCTCCGCGAAGCAGCATCGCTGGCGGAAACTTCGAACGAGGTGGCGATCACCTTCGCCATCGCCGTCTTTGTGGTCCTACTGGTGCTCGCCGCCCAGTTCGAAAGCATACTCAGCGCCTTGGTGATCATCCTGACCGTGCCGTTTGGTCTGGCGGCGGCGGTGTTCGCCCTCAAGCTTACCGGTTCGAGCCTCAACATCTATAGCCAGATTGGGCTGATCATGCTGGTCGGTCTGATGGCCAAGAACGGCATTCTGGTGGTCGAGTTTGCCGATCAACTGCGCGACCGGGGCGCCTCGGTGATGGAGGCTGTCCACGCTGCCGCCATGACGCGCCTCCGCCCGGTGATGATGACGATGTTATCGACGGTGCTCGGCGCCCTGCCTTTAATATTGGGCTCAGGTCCCGGCGTCGAGGCAAGGCGCGCCATCGGCTGGGTTGTGTTCGGCGGGCTCGGTATCGCCACCATCTTCACCTTGGTGCTGATCCCGGTGATCTACAGCATTCTGGCCAATCTGGCGGCGCCCCGGGCGCATGCGGGTATCCGTCTCGACCGCGAACTGCGCGACGCCGAAGCGGCGGAGTAACGCTTACCTATTCCTCGGTGGTATAAAGCTGCACCGAGCGTTGGATATTGTCGCCCAACTCTTCGAGAATTTTCCAATAGGTTTTGAAGTGATCGGTCTGGCGGTGCGCATCCAGAGCCGCCTGATCATCATAGACTTCGTAAAATACAAATTTGTGGTTATCGTCGCTTGAAACCACCACATCGAACTGATGGCAGCCGGCCTCCTGAACGGAGCTCCGTGCGTTCGCAAGCATCGCCGGCTTGATCCTGTCCAGATATCCTGCCGCCACGGTCACGTGGACCAGATTCACCAATTTTCCCATGTCATTGCTCCAACGTATTCTCAGCAAATATTTCTTCGAGGCGCATCAACCGGGGCGTCAGCCCTTGCTGAAAGGAATACTCCGCCGCCGTTTCAAGCGTATGGCGATTGGCTGCCATGCCGTGTTGCAGCAATGGCTCCCTTAGCGCCGCGCCGGCCTCTTCGGACAATAATCCGGCTTCCACATAATAGGCGGTGTGCGCCAGGCGCTGGTTGTTGGCGAGATCGTTGGCCTTCTCGAATGCCCGGTAGAGGTTGAGCGCGATCCAGGGATGGCGTTCGAGCAGTTCGCGCTTGATGACCATGCCGTGGTTGATGGGATAGATGCCGGATTTTTGGTAATAGCGAATGCCCTCGGCGCGGGGATCAGCGAACAGGGTTTTGATATCTGGGTGGCGGGATAAATCCACCGTCGAGCGGTCCACCATATTGGCGTTGAGGATGTAATGGACCACGGCATCCAATTCGCCCGAGGCCATCATCGAGCCGATGCTTTTCTCATGGGGTATCTGTTTGATGGTCACGCCGGGCGGATGCTTGAAGCCGGTGGCGTGGGCGTGGCTGTGATCGGGGTTGCGCTCCATCCAAAAGGTCATGTCGCCGGGTTTGACGCCAAATTCGTTTTCCAGAACGCCGCGCGTCCAAAGGGCGGCGGTCTGCTGATATTCGGGAACGCCGACCTGCTTGCCCTTTAAATCCGCCGGGCTTTCGATGCCGGCGTCTTTGCGCACCAGAATTTCGGTGTGAAAAAATTTGCGCGTGGTGAAGACCGGGATGCCGGCCCAACGGTCATCGCCATTGGCTGTGGCCATCAAAAGGGACGAGATCGACATCTCGGAGACATCAAACTCGCCAAACCGCAATTGCCGCCAGAACATTTCCGACGGGTGCAGGGTTGAGGGAAAGAGGGTGATATTGTCGGCCTCGACGGTGCCGCTTAAAATCGGCCAGGTGCGCGGGTTGGACGAAAGGGCGATGGTGACTTCTGCTTTCATACATAGATTCCGATTTTTCAATTTCTTAAGGGTTAGTCGAGCCGTACCTTCTTGCCCAATGCCGCGCAATCTTCACCGGTCTTCAGACCGGCTGCGTGGATGCCGGGGTCTTCTTTCTGGCACGGCCAGCGGGCGCAATCCCATTTCCCGGCCGCGCACAAATATGACGGCGATGATTTCGTTGGCTTGGGTTAGGGTGATCGCGGGCGTCGTATCTGGCAGGCTAATGGGACATCAATACCGGAATTTTGGCGTTGTCGATCACGTGCCGGGTGACGCCGCCGAAGACGATCTGCATCAGGCGGCTGTGGGTATAGGCGCCCATCACCAAAAGATCGATGTCGTTGGCGGCGCACATCTCGAGCAAGGCGGCACCCACATCCGTGCTCTTGGTGATCGTTTCTACTTTTTGCGTCTCGACGCCGTGCCAACGAAGATGTTCGCCCAGCTCGTGGCCGCGAAAACGCATCTCCGAGCGCTCGGTGTCGAACGCGGCGAGGTGCACGTTGTCGGCTCCGGTCAATAACGGCAGGGCGCTGGAAACGGCGCGCGCCGCCTGCATGGAGCCGTTCCAGGCGATGGCGATATTGCGGCCGATGGTTGCCGGTTTTTCCGACGGCGTTAGCAGGACCGGGCGCGCGGTCTCAAAAATGGCGGCGTGCAGGGTCATGAACGCCGATTGATCCATCGCCTCGGCCGGGCGGCCAACCACGACAATATCTGTGCGCCGGCCGCGCAACGCGACCAATTGATCCTCGCGGCCGATCTCTTCACGCCACCAGATGGAGACGCCGTCCGGGCCCGGACCGCTCTGCACCTCCGCGAGGTCGTTGGCTTTACGGAATTCTTCGAAATAGTGCTTCGCCCGGGTTGAGCGTTCGCCGGATTCCTGATCGGCGGCTTCGATCATTTCCTCGATCATGGCGCCGGAAAAACCTTCGCCCAGAAGCGGGATCGATTCCTTGGAATCTGCGCGCACGTGGAATATTTCGATGTGCGAGCCTTGCTGGGCCGCGACCATGTAGGCGGTATCCAACGCGGCGCGGCTGGCGGCTGAATCGTCAAACGGTACAAGAATACTTTTATAAGCCACAATCGTTCCCCAATATTTGCCTGATCTCTTTGGCGATTATAACCAAACCGGCTCGGAAAGACCAACGATGACGGCCACCGGTTGACAATCCGGGCGCCGCCAACGTATGACCAAAATCTGTTTCATCTTAAATCCCGGATGCGCCGCTTCCCATGCAATCAGACAAACAGGTGCCTCGTTCAACGGGCGCCGAACCAGTCCGGTCGTCACCCCGCCCGTGGGTTGGCCCGGTCATCGTCCTCATCGCCGCCGCCTGCTTGGCCTTCGGCACAGCCCTCGCGGCGGTTTCGTTCCAGCACGGCGCGACGCCTCTGTCGGTCCTTAGCTACCGGACAACCCTGGCTTTCCTGGTGCTGGCCGTTTTTCTTGCCTTTTCCCGCCGGGCGGAAAAACTACCGTGGCGTCTCCGTCTTTTCTGCCTTGGGCTTGGATTCATTGTCGCTATCTATTCCTTTGGGCTGGTGGGTGCCATCGCCCGTATCCCGTTGGCCCTGGCGGTGCTCACATTCTACCTCTACCCGATTTTGGTCGGCATCGGCGCCTGGGCAACCGGCCAGGAATCCATGACATGGCGAAAGCTTGCACAGCTGCTTATCGCCTTCGCCGGGTTGGCGCTGGCGTTGAATGTAGGTGGTGGCCAGTTGAATTTGGCCGGATTGGCCCTGGCGGTTATGGCCGCGGTGACGTTCGCGCTTTTGCTTTTGATCAACGGGCGCATACTCCAAGGGCGGGATTCGCGCCCGGTAACCATGCATATGCTGGGTATGGGCGCCGCCATCTTCTGGATTGCTGATCTTACCGCCGGGGAATTCCCGCTGCCGGAAACAGATATCGGCATGGCGGCCTTTATCGGCGCCGGTATCTTCTACACCTTTGCCATCATCACGTTGTTTCGCGCGGTCGGCATGATCGGGTCCGTGCGGGTCGCCCTTTTCATGAATTTCGAGCCTGTCACCAGCGTCGCACTGGGCATCTTGCTGCTAGGTCAGCCCATGACCGGGGTGCAACTGGCCGGCGCCGCCTTGGTGATATTGGCGATTGTGTGGGCTGCGGTGCCGGGGCGGCGGGCCGGGGTGCCTTGATCAATATCAATCCAGGCCGTACCGGTTTATGCTCACCTTTAGAGCCATTCATTTATTGGGGAGGAACGTCATCATGGAACGCTCACACGTCGAAGGCACATGGCAGAAAGACCGCTCGTTTTCGCCGGCGGTGATCACCGAAGGGGCGGGAAAAACGATCTGGCTGGCTGGTCATGGCGGCTTTGTGGACGACAATGGGCGCTCTATCGCCGGTGATTTCGACGCCCAGACACGGCAATCTTTTGCCAATTTGGAAGCCACGCTTAGCCAAGCCGGCGCAACCCTTGCCGACATGGTGACCATGACCGTGTTCATCATCGACGCCCGTTTCGGCGACCGCTTCACCGATATCCGGAAAGAGTTTTATCCGGACGGCCATTACCCGGGCAGCGCCTTGATCACCTGCGCCGGCTTCGCCAAAACCGAAATGATGGTCGAGATCCAGGGCATCGCCGTTATCGGGGGGGAATAATGCAATGATTGCGGAAATGGTTACGCTGAAACTTGCTGACGATATGAGCTGGGAAGAGGCCGGCGCGGATGCGCGCACCGCCTTCGAGCATTGGACCGATTTTCCGGGCCTCGTGCGCAAGCACTTCCTCTATGGCGGCGATGGACATCTTTACGGCTTTTACATCTGGGAATCGCGGCAAGCGTCGGAGCAAGGCCATAACGAGGCCTGGCGCCAGAATGTCATCAAGCGCACCGGAAATCCCCCGGTATCGCAATATTTCAGCGTCATGGCGACGGTCGACAACCAGCGCGGCGTGGTCGAAGAATTTGATCTTCCGGCGGCGGCGGAGTAGGCGGGTTTATTCCCCCCCGTCCCTCCTGAATATCGGCAGCAGATATATCCCGGCGGTGACGAACATCAATAGGCTGTAGATGCCGCCCGGCACCATCATGGTCTGGTTGCCGATTAGCGTAACGGCGACGAAGATCGTAAGCGTGCCGTTCTGCAAGCCGCATTCGAGCGTGATCGCGGTTCGCTGCCTGACGCCGAGGCCGGTGATATTGGCGATGAAAAAGGCAACTGCCATCATCACAACATTCAGCGCCAGGGTGATCGGCCCCGCCTGCACAAAGAAGGCAACGATGTTATCGCGGACGCTTAAGACCGCGCCGATGATGATGACCGCGAACAGGACCGAGGCAATGATTTTGGCCCAGCGCTCGAAGCCAATGGCGAAATTAGTCCAAAAATGACGCACCGCCATGCCGATGATCACCGGCACCACGGTGATTGCGAAGACGCCGCCTGAGATGCGAACGACCGAGATGTCCGGCGCTGCGGCACCCATGAAATTGGTGATCGCAAAGCCGACAATGACCGGTAAGGTGACAACGCCCAAAAGGCTGATCACAGCGGTCAGCGACACCGACAACGCGGTGTCTCCCTTGGCCAGATGGGTCATCAGGTTGGAGGTGACACCGCCTGGACTAGCAGCCAGGATCATGACGCCGACGGCAAGCGCCGGCTCCAGCGTCCACACCGACACCAGGCCAAAGGCGATGGCCGGTAGTACGATTACCTGGGAAATGGCGCCGATGATGAAATCCTTGGGCTGCACGAGCACCCGCTTGAAATCAGCGGTTACCAGCGCCAGACCAAGCGAAAACATGATGAACGCCAGCGACAGTGGCAGAAACACCTGGGTAACGATATTGCCGTCTTGCATGAAGACCCCCTAAAATTTGATTCCCCTAACCCACAGTAATTGGTTGGTTGGCCGGGGTGAAGGGAAAACTCAATGGCGCAGTTTGGTTAGCCGGGCAATTGGTCCGGCAACCCCGCAACCGGGCCTTCCAGCCTTCGATTACAAATGGTCTTACCTCCGCACCATTTGCCGGATTAATTCATTGAATCTGTCACCCGCAATACCCATATCAGGTTACGAGTAATTAGCGTTTAGGGGACAAGAGCGCCATAGAGATAGGCGCTTAACAAACTTCATAGTGTAAAGCCTTTCCTGACATTGTTGTTGTTCAGAACAGCCGCTAGGACCCGCTTTTCGCAATTTGGGGTGAGATAGCGGCGTCAGGCCGTGCATTGCCACGGCGCGGTTTTGAAATCTATGTGCGGGGAAAACCCCGGGGGAAATTGATTTTGGAGCAAATGTTTTTTTTGGCAATCAGGATGGCTACAGTTCTAGCCATTGGACTGTTTCCAATTTCGCTAATCGTCTACGCCTATTCTTACGTTGATCCGGGCTTATTGTTCAAAAACCATCTGATTCACGAAATCAGCATCGGGTTCGCGATTATTTGGAGTGCCTCTATCTCCTATGTTTCCTATCAGTGCTATCGAATCAGGCAGGAAACCTTCCTTCGCTATATGACCTTGGCATTTTTGGCCCAAACGATCATCTACTCTATGCACGGCCTGTTGACGCGGACAGGCACCGAATTTCCAATTCTATTTATCCTTTACGGACCCGCGTCCCGCGTTGCCATGGCCGCTTTTTTGTCGGCGGCAGTGCTGAAATATGGAACAAATATTCTCGATGAGGTGGGCCGCAAGAGCTGGCTCGTTTGGATTGGCCTGTTCATCCTCGTAATACCAGCGATTGCCCTGTTGGCTTTATCTCCCATAGGAACGAATTTCTACATTCGGGCCGGAATGGAAGCGTTGTCCATTGGTATATACCTGACCGCCCTCGGAACTATTTATTATCGCAAAATCGAAACGCCGTTGATGCGTCTATATTCCGTCGCATTGGTATTATTCGCTCAATCGTCGTTGGCGTTCATCCTGGTTAAAGCGCCTTGGAGTCACATGTTTTGGCTCGCTCATGTTATTTTTGTGGCTGGAGTTTTTGTAATCAGTTACGGCCTCATCAAAGCGCGAAGCCGATCATCTTCTTTCACGGAGACATTCAGCGAGGAATTGTTGTATTCCAAACTTGCTGAACAGGTATCGAAACAAAAACTGGAAATTGAGGCCCGAAAAAAGGCCGAGACAAAACTTACGGAGAGTGAACAACGATTTAAGAATTTCTCCGCATCGGCGGCTGATCGATTTTGGGAAACCGGTGCGGACCACCGGTTTACGTATGTTTCACCGCCCACGAAAGAACTCCCTGTACCTGAAGACCGCTTGCTGGGAGCATTTCCCTGGGAGTTAAACCCGCTAAATTTAGGTAACAATGGCCTCGAACAATCTATGGATAAGCTCTTCGATGGTCACGAGGCGTTCCGGAAATTTCAATTTGAAATACAGATGTTGGACGAAAGTGTCCTTTACCTGAGTATGAACGGTACGCCTAACTTTGATGGTAGCGGCAAATTTCGGGGTTATTGCGGCACCACATTGAACGAGACCTTTGAAGTCGAAGCGCGAAAGCTGGTGGAAAAAAAAATGCTGGCGTCAAAAACTGAAGCGGAAATGGCCAACCGGAGCAAGTCCGAATTCCTCGCCAATATGAGCCATGAATTGCGGACACCGTTGAACGCTATTATTGGATTTTCCGAAGTGCTGTCTGAAAAGATATTCGGGCCACTCGGCAACGAGAAACAGGAAGAATATGTCAAGAATATCCACGGTTCCGGCCAGCATTTATTGGACCTTATCAACGATATTCTGGATGTCTCTGCGATTGAAGCCGACAGGTTGGATTTAGACGAAACGGACGTTGATATACATGATGCGGTGAAGGCATCGTTGCTGCTTTTGAAATCCAGAGCCGAACAAGGCGGTGTCGAACTCATCAACACTATCGATGGGCATCAACCTGTGATTCATGCCGATAAGCGGCGCATGAAGCAGGTGCTGGTCAATCTTCTCTCCAACGCTGTCAAATTCACCGAGGCCGGAGGCACGGTATCCATCGGCGCCGAAAGCCATGACGACGGTGCAACGGTGATTTTCGTATCCGATACCGGCATCGGTATGACCGATGAAGAAATAACGCGCGCAATGGAGCCATTTGGGCGGGTGCATGCCGCTGAAGTGAGAGAGTCCGAAGGGACTGGCTTGGGATTGCCTTTGACCAAAATGCTGGTCGAGGCCCAGGGCGGCAGACTGAAAATTACGAGTGAACCCGGTATGGGAACGACGGTTAAAGTTGAATTCGCAAAAGTATGAGTTCGGATCGTAATATTAGGCAATTCGCCGTGTTTCGATGTTCACGGCGGCTATGTTATCGCATCGGATCGATCGGCAGTTCGAGCAATAATTGTTTGGCCAGGCGCCGTGAAGGCCATATGTGACCGACCCGCTGGCCTAGCCCCAGTATCGCCCCGTGGCACCGATGACCGCGTTGAGCAGCCCGAGGACAATATTGGTGGTGACGGCCAGCCGGATCGTATTGAGGTTGGCCGCCGCCACCGGCCATTCCGAGCCCGCAATCGCCTTCTTGAAGCGCGCATAGGGCGCAAACCACAAATGTAGATAGATCAAGATCATAAGCCAGCCGATACCCTGCATAAGGTGTAGATACATCGGGAGATTCTGAAAACCGCCCTTACCGGCGAAGATAATCCAGTAGCCGCTCGCCAGCAGCAGCACAATCGATGCCCACACAAAGGGGAAGAAGCGGGCAAATACCCGGCCCCACAGCAATAGGCGCTCGCCCGGCTCAAGCGCGCCGGTGCTTGGCCGCAGCACGAATACGGCGAAGAACATGCCGCCTACCCAGACTACGGCGGCCAGGATATGCAGCCCGGTTGCAATTGCGTTGCTCATGGTGCCATGCCTTTCTTTTTCAATTCCGCCAACGCGTCTTCTGTCTTGGCTAGGTGGCTAAGGCCCATGCCTTTCAGCACGTGATCGGTTTTGCTGAATTGAATATTGGTATAAGTGGTAATCTCAACGCGGTTTCCCCACGGATCAAGGAAATCCAGGAAGCGGCCATCCAGGAAGGTGATACCCATATTCTCAAGGGTCTCGCGGGCCAGCTCTTTATCGTCCACGGCGATACCGAAATGACGGCGCTCGTCGGGGCCTTGATTGCGGCCCAGGGCGAAATTGATAAACTGATCTCCGAAATAGACAAAGGCCGCCGTTTTGCTCTGCCTTTCGATTTTGAAATCAATAAAACTTGAGTAGAAGGCCATGGCTTCGTCAATATCGCCAACTTCAAGGGCGATATGATTGATGCCAACGGCCTTGGCTTTTTTGGTCTTCTGATTTTCTGCCATTTCAACCTCCATGTTTTACGTTCCGCAGAACGTCGCCCGCACGATCTGGTCATTTCTCGGCGGCAGGGTGTAGCGGGAATTTTTCGGCTGATCCTCAAACGGCGCCGAAAGAACCGATACCAGGTCTTCCATGACTGTGTAATCGCCGTTTTCTTCCGCCGTGGTAATGGCTTCTTCGACAAGGTGATTGCGGGGTATGACGGCCGGATTGATGGCGCGCATGGCTGCTTGGCGCTCCCCATCCGAGGAAGGCTGATCGGCCAGCCGGCGCCGCCATTGGATGGCCCATTCATCGAACGCGGATGGGTTATCAAAGAGCGCCCGAACCGGGGCATCAGCTTCGGCGCTCGCCCCGGAAAGACTGCACAGTCCACGAAAGGTAAGCGTAAAATCAGCTTGGTTTTCTTCCATCCGGCGCAGCAGATCTTGGCCTAGCGCCAGATCGCCATCCCGCTTGCCGCCAAGCCCGAGCTTTGAGCGCAGACCCGCTAGATAGGACGCATCGAAAAGATCGGGATACAGCCCGAGCGCGTCTTTGGCTGCCTCAATGGCCGCGTCTTCGTCGTCACCCAGCAACGGGATCAGAGATTGCGCCAGACAAGAGAGGTTCCAATGCCCGATCTGGGGCTGATTGCAATAGGCATAACGCCCGCCATGATCGATGGAGCTGTAAACGGTCTCCGCCTGATAGAAGTCCATGAAGGCGCAGGGGCCGTAGTCAATGGTTTCCCCGGCGATAGACATATTATCGGTATTCATCACGCCGTGAATGAAGCCGATGAGCTGCCAGCTTGCGATGAGTTCCGCCTGGCGCTGAATGACATTGTCCAGCAGTGCCCGGTAAGGATTTTCCGTTTCCGTTGCTTCTTTGTAGTGCCGCTTGATCACATAATCGGCGAGCAGACCGAGCGCCTCAACGTCACCGCGGGCGGCAAAGAACTCAAATGTTCCGATACGCACATGGCTTTGCGCAATCCGGGTCAGGATCGCGCCCGGCGATGGCGCCTCGCGCATAACTGTTTCGCCGGTGGTCACGGCGGCCAGCGCCCGGGTCGTCGGCACGCCGAGCGCCGCCATGGCTTCGCTGACAATATATTCGCGCAAGACCGGGCCAAGCGCCGCCCGCCCATCGCCGCCGCGCGAAAACGGCGTGCGCCCGGCGCCCTTGAGCAGCATATCGCGGCGCACCCCGTCCTGGTCAGTTAATTCGCCCAGCAGAATCGCCCTTCCGTCGCCCAATTGCGGAGACCAGCCGCCAAACTGGTGCCCGGCATAAACCATGGCCAGCGGGTGGGCGCCGCCCGGAACTTGGTTGCCGGCAAGCACCTGCAAGCCCTCCGCGGAGCCCAACGCTTGCGGATCGAGGCCCAGATGGCGGGCCAGGCCATGGTTCAATTTTGCCAGGCTGGGCCCGGCAACCGGGGTTGGCGGCATGGCCACGAAGAACCGGTCCGGCAGTTGAGCGTAGCTGTTATCGAAGGCAAAGGATGCGGTGTTTGTCATTTTCTAGGAGGGTCATCCGGCTGGCAAGAAGGTAAGGAATTTTCAAATACCTGGGAACAATATCATGCAATAACAAAGTAGGTAAGGGGCAAGCTGGAAAGAATGTAAAGTAGTGCCGCGCTGGCCCGCTGGCAACAATCCATATACCGACCGCGCAATGTTACCGTTGTATTGCATGGTAAATTCGAAAGGATCATATTTATAATTCCAGCTACACGCGATTTGTGGGAGCTGGACCGCACGGTGATATGGAAAGGGGACGGATATTTGGAAGAGTTTGAGATAAATCTAGTATTTCAACTTTTGAGCCGCCTGAACACTCCGCGGGTTATGATAGATGTGGGCGCGCATTTGGGTATGTCTTTGTGGCGTTTTGCCTCGACCGGCTACCAAGTCTACGCGTTCGAGCCTAACCCGGAAATAAAAGCCGGTCTCATCAAAAATTGCCAGAAACGGCCGAATGTTCATATCGATGGCCGGGCCGTCACCGAAATATCGGGCGAAGAACGAGACCTTTATACGGGCGCCGGTGAGGGCACGAGCACGCTTTCACCATTCTACGATGTTCATACGCCGACGGACCGGGTTCGGACGGTTACGCTGGAAGATTTTTGCAATGAACAGTCGATTTCCGAAATCGGGTTTTTGAAAGTCGATGCCGAGGGCTTCGATCTACCCGTCTTAAAAAGCTTGCCTTGGGATCGCATCGAGCCGTTTGCCGTGTCTGCTGAATACCAAAATTTGGTGTCCGTCAGGCTTGGATACAGCTTCGACGATTTGTGCATGTTTATGACCGATCGTGGCTATCAAGTTCTCGTATCTGAATGGTATTCATTCGGCGATGAAGAATTAAAGGTTCCAACCTGGCGCCGCTTTGATCGTTACCCGTGCCAACTCGCCGATAAATGGTCTTGGGGCAATATAATTTGCGTCCGCGAGGAGGAAGAATTCGAACGTCTGTTCGCCGCCGCGAAAATGGCGGAAAAATTCATTTCCGGTTTGGAAGACCCGAACTTCAAACCCTTTTTGTCCGAGATGACGCTAGCCCGGAGAGCGGCGACCATCCAGGAGCAAGTAGAATTGATAGGCGTCTATATGGGCAATTAATAATGGCTATCCACAGGCTGCTAGTGTCCGGGATTGGCGGACGTCGCCCTATTCAGAAAACAACCGATTTCTGATCCTCTCATTTTATGATTTCGTGGGTACGGAATTCCATTGGTGCCGGTGGATCGTCCAAGTCAGTTTTCTGAACCCCCAAATATGACTCTTCAACGCCCCTTGCGCCGTTCGCAAAATGTTCTATATCAATGCTTGGCATCGGCACCATGCCGAGCCGACGAAAAACCGTAACAAACCGTTAGAAACCGTCATAACCGTAAGGGGGGCTAAAACGATGTCGCACGAACAAATATGGACGATACACGCATTGTTAAACGTATGCGGCCTGCGCTACCGGGGCATTGTCGACAACGGTTCCAGTCCTTATGTTTAGGTTCGCGGAATATTTGAGGGGAGCGGGAGATGCTTGAACAGGATCGCAATGAACGGCTGATGCAGGTGGGGCCTGAGACGCCCATGGGCAAGCTGATGCGCCGCTATTGGCATCCCATAGCGGCGGCATCGGAATTCGAAGACATCGAGACCAAGCCGGTGCGCCTGATGGGCGAGGACCTGGTGCTCTATAAAGACCGGAGCGACACCTATGGTCTTGTTGATCGTCACTGCCCGCACCGGCGCGCCGATTTGTCTTACGGCTTCGTCGAGGATTGCGGGCTGCGCTGCAATTACCATGGCTGGCTGTTCGACGAAAAAGGCGACTGCATCCATCAGCCCTACGAGGACACCATCGATCCCGAGAGCAAGCTGCGCGGGCAGGTCAAAGTCAAAGCCTATAAAGTTCAGGAACTGGCCGGTTTGTTGTTCGCTTACATGGGGCCCGAGCCGGCGCCGCTGGTACCCAACTGGGAGCCGTTCACCTGGAAGAACGGCTTTGTGCGCATCGTCTTTACCGAAGTGCCCTGCAACTGGTTTCAGTGCCAGGAAAATTCCATCGATCCGGTGCATTTCGAATGGATGCACGACAACTGGTCGATCCGCTTGGGAGGCAAAACCGGTCCTTATACGCCGAAACACCTGAAGGTGGATTTCAAGGAATTCGAATACGGCTATTCCTACCACCGCGTCAAAGAAGACACCGACGAAAACAATCCGCTCTGGACCGTCGGGCGCAATTGTTTGTGGCCCAACATGTTGTTCACGGGCGAGCATTTCGAATACCGGGTGCCCATCGACGACGAGACAACCCTCAGCGTTGGCTGGTTCTTCAACCGGGTGCCGAAGGAGAAAGAGCCGTTTGAGCAGAAAAGCATTCCGTCCTGGGTGAGCCCGGTCAAAGACGAGGAAACCGGGCGCTGGATCACGTCGCATGTGATGAACCAGGACTTCGTTGCCTGGGTGGGCCAGGGTGAACAGGCCGACCGCACGCAAGAGCATCTCGGCAGGAGTGATAAGGGCGTTGCCATGATTCGCAAGCAGTTCTTCGATGACATGGAAGCCATCGAGCGCGGCGAAGACCCGATGGCCACGATCCGCGATGAGAAGCTAAACGAATGTATTGAGCTGCCAATCATCGGCAAGGAGGTGTTCGTAAACGGCATGACCACCGAGGAGATCGTCAATGGCGATGGGCAACTTTCTAATGTCATGAAACGCTTTGCCTTCCAGGTGGGCCAGCCCGACCACATTAAACAAGCCTTCGAAGACGCCACCGGGATTAAGCAAGAAGATTGAGCATGTTTGACGCCGGTCAAATGCAATACAGCTGCTGCCGTTAAGATGGCCGACTGAAATTTTTAAGGGGAAGAGCAATGGACGCGACAACCAAATCACGGGCACGGGATATTCGCGATAGCCTCGGCCATCCGGTCATCGACGGGGACGGCCATGTATTGGAGCCGGGCATGGTATTGCTCGACTACATCAAGCAAATCGCCGGGCCTGATTTCGCCGAAGCCTTCACCGATCGTATCAAGCCGTTTCAAAACTCCGGTATGAAACAGATTTTTTGGGGCCAGCCGTCGGGGCCGCACACACTCGATAGGGCGACGGCGATCCTGCCCAACCTCTATGCGGAGCGGCTGGCCGATGCCGGCATCGATTTCGGCGTCTGTTATTCCACCGCCATCCTGCAATTGATGCACGAGCGCAATGACGAGTTCCGCCAGGTCGGCCATCGGGCCCTCAACACCATGCTCGCCGACACATTTTCCGGCGTGAAAGACCGGCTGATCCCGTCTATGGGCATTCCGATGTTTTCGCCCGAGGAAGCCATTGCCGAGATCGAGTTCGTGACCGGCGAGTTGGGCATGAAGGCGATCACCGTCGGCACCGAGGTTCAGATCGCGCCGCCGATCATTGAAAAAGAGGCGCCGCACTTGCGCGAACATATCCACGAGGTTTATCCGGTGGCCATGGATTCGCTGCACGATTACGACCCGGTCTGGCAGAAATGCCTGGACTTGAAATTGGCCGTCGCCAGCCATACCTCGGCGCGCGGCACCATGGGCGGGCGGCGGCGCTCGCCATCCAACTATGTGTTCAACCATCTGGGTGACTTTGCCCAGGGCGGCGAATATTTCTGCCGCTGTTTGTTCATGGGCGGGGTGACGCGGCGCTTCCCGGGCCTCAATTTCGCCTTTCTTGAGGGCGGCGTTGGTTTTGCGACCCAGCTCTACAACGATCTGTTCGAGCATTGGGAGAAGCGCAATGCAACCAAGCTGCGCGAAAACCTGAACCCGGCCGAACTGGATTTGGATTTGCTGGGGGAACTGGCGGCCAAATATGGCGGCGATATCCTGACGCCTGAGAAGGTGCGCGCCCAGCCCAAGGGCAACCGCATGGGCGGTGTGGTCGACGGCGAATTGGAAATCGACGAGTTCAAGGCGCTGGAAATCGAAAAGGAGGCCGACATCGCCGAATTGTTCGCCAAGCCGTTCTATTTCGGCTGCGAATCCGACGACCGGCTGACCGCCATCGCGTTCGATGCGCGCCTCAACCACGAAGGTGTGAAATTGAAGGCGATGTTCGGCTCCGACATCGGCCATTGGGACGTGACCGACATGAACGAATGCGTGCCCGATGCCTATTCCCTGGTGGAAAAAGGCCTCATCAACGAAGACGATTTCCGCGCCTTCATGTTCGAAAACCCCATGAGCTTCTTCACCGACGCCAATCCCGATTTCTTTAAAGGCACAACGATCGAGGATGCGGTGGCGAAAGAGCTCGCCGCCTAGGCGGGTAGCGGCGTAGCGCCGCTTTCCCAACTCTTCTAATAGCAACATTCATGGAGTTCCGCCGTGACTGATACCCCATCTGACATTCTGCCCGACACCGGCTGCCGGCTTCCCGCGCCCGACCGCGATGCCCTGGGTGCGGAAGGCAAGCAAGCCTACGACCGGCTCGCCAACTTCCAAGACGGGGCGCTGCTCGGTCTCCGGGGGCCCACCGCCATGAGCTTGCACAGCGCAGGGGTGAGCAAACACCAGACGGCCCTTAACAACTATCTCCGCTTTCAGTCGGAGATCGCGCCGGCGACCCGCGAACTGGCGATCCTGGTGGCGGCGCGCGAAGTGAATAGCCGCTTCGAATGGGCGGCGCATGAGGCAGAGGCGCTGAAAGAGGGCGTACCCCAAGCCGTCATCGACGCGGTCAAGCACCGCAAGCCCACGGACGGGCTGGCCGATGATTATGCGCTCATTATAGAATACGGTCGCCAGGCCTTGGGCGAACGCCGGGTGAGCCCGGAAGTGTTTGCCCGCCTAAATGCGGCTTACGGCTCCAGGGGCGTGACCGACCTTGCCTTCCTGATTGGCAATTACGTCTCGCTGGCGGTGTTTATCGCCACGATCGATGCCCAAGTTCCGGACGGCAATGAGGCCGAATTGCCAGTGCCCTGAAGGGCCGGTCAATCCAACTTGAAAACCCGCTTGGCGTTCAAGTGATAGAATTTCTCCGGGTTGGCCAATTTGATGGCGGCGGCCTGTTCGACCTGCTGGTTGCAGTTGGCGTAGGGGTAATCGATGGCGAACATAAGCCGGTCCTCGCCAACCACTTCTTCGACGAAACGCACCGCCGGGTCCCAGTTGTGGCCCGAGGAGGTGATGAAGAAATTGTCATTGAGGTATTCGCTGGGTAGCCGTTTGGCGGTCCAATGGGGGACGCGCTCGCGCACCGGCTGGCCCCGCTGGTATTGCCG
>JABHAA010000119.1 GCA_018674495.1 Rhodospirillaceae bacterium
GGCTCGATGACATGATCAGTTTGTATTCCTTGGCGAAGGCGCCGAAGGATGCCGAAGCCAGCAATGCGGCGGTTAAACCGCCGGCCAGCATTACGCGCATAGTTTTGAATTTAAACATGAAACCTCTCCCAAAATTTTTAATTGTAGAACCCGAATTTTCGCTTTGGTTACTTGGCAATTTTACCAATGTCTCTAATTAACTAATAGAATCCGTCGGCAATCACCCAATAAACACCGGGGCGACACTACCGAGTAATTCGCCGCGAAGATAGCATAAATAGCGGCCCGGCATGGATTTTTTGCATCCCGATCCGCCTGATAACTCTAATTTGATCACCGGCGGCGACCGGCATCGAAATGCTTAGCTCAGCCTTCACGCCGCGTGACGGATCAGCACTTCGGCGGTTTCGGCGGGCATCGAGAGCATGGTGAAATGATGGGTCTCGAGCTCCTCCACCGGCCAGCCCAGGCTGCGCGCCTCTTCGGCGAACTTTGGAAACGAGGAAGGCTCGTAGCCGGTAGCCAGCACGTAGGCCTTCTTGGCAATCTTGTCGAGGCCGCCGATTAAGCGAAGCTTTTGCAGCATGGTGGCGTAAGGGTGCGCCGTCGATAGCTCTTCCAGAAAGGCCGCTTCTTTCGCGTCGGTCACATGCCAGAAATCTGCCGGGAACGGCGGCAGATACCAGCCCTCGCCATTCTCATCGGCATAGTTACGCATGGTCTCGGCGCGCTCCGGGATCATAAGATCGCTTAATGATTGGCCGTCTTTGAGGGCAAAGGCATCCAGATAGATGAGCGATCCGATTCGCTCCGGCGCCCGGTCGGCGACGCCGGTAGCCACCGCGCCGCCATAGGAATGACCCACCAGGGTCACGTTTTCCAGCCGCCCCCATTTCATCAGGCCCAGGATATCCTCGATATGGGTTTCCAGATTGACGTCCGGGGTTAGCAGATGCGAGCGCTCGCCAAGTCCGGTCAGCGACGGCGCGTGGACCTCATGGCCTACGTCCTTTAAATAAGGGACCATCCAGTCCCAGGCCCAACCCGCTTCCCAGGCACCGTGAATCAATACAAACGTAGCCATGATATTCCTCCCAAATCCCCCCTAAACCAGGAGGTTGCCCCGCGCGGCAATATGCTTGAAAATCATAGTGCTGCATTGGGCTACGGCGCGCAACGAATACGCCGGAGAATTTTGAGGGGGACTAAGAATGTTGGTTGATTTGGTTAGTATCCAAACGCCGGACGAGGTGACTTTAGACGGCGTTCTTCGAAGGCCCGATACGGGCACCCGAAACAGCCTGCCCATCGATTGTGTCATCATGCATCACGGCGTTGGCTCCAACTTTTACAAATCCCATTTTCACAATCCCATGGCCGATAATTTTCTGGCGCGGGGCTGCGCGGTCATGCGGGTCAATAACCGGGGCCACGATCTCGCCTACAACCATCTGCCCCAAGGCCGTCTCGGCGCGGCGTTTGAGACCGTCGACGATTGCCGCATCGATTGGAAATGCTGGACCGATTACGCCGAGGCCCAAGGCTTTGAGCGCATTGGTCTTTGGGGTCACAGCCTGGGGGCGGTGAAGACAATTTATTACATGGGGCGCGAGAAGGACGAACGCATCCGCCGCGTGATCGCCTCCTCACCGCCGCGCTTTTCGCACTCGGCGTACCTTGCCCGCGACGACGGAGAATTGTTCGGCAATCATGTCAAAGAGGCGCAAAAGCTCAAAGATGCTGGCGAAATGGAAACCGTGTTCGCCATCACCGTGCCCACCGGGGCGCTGATGACGGCGCGCACATTCTTCGACAAATACGGGCCAGAGGAACGCTACGACATCATGAAGCATTTGCCCGGCATCTCGGCGCCGCTGCTGGTATTGTTCGGCGGTCTGGAAGGCAACGTGCCGGAAAATATCGACCGCTTCGGCTTTGGCGGTCTGGCAGAGCGGGTCACCGAGTTTGCGGTTGGCACCGATAACGCAAGCTGCGGCGTCATCGACGGCGGCGATCATTTCTATACCGGACGGACCGACGAGCTCTGGGCGGCGGTCGATGGCTGGCTGAGCGAAGACTGAAGGAGAGATCACCATGCGCATCGTTGATTTGAGCCTCAAGATCAACCGCCATATGATCGGCATTCCGAAACTGCACCATTACGACGAGAACCCGACCCGATGTGTGGTCTTATCGGCCGTGACTGAAAAGCAGTTGGAAGGCATTCGCGCGCGCGGGCTAGAAGTCGCCGACGATCCCGATATCGGTCTCTCCATGGTATCGCGCCTGGAAATCCTCGGCCACAGTGGCACACACATAGACGCGCCCATGCATTTCCTCGAAGAAGGCTGGACCATCGACGAAGTGCCCCTCGAAAGCATTGTCAAAAAAGGCCGGGTGATCCCGCTGACCGATGCCGCACCCAATTCGCTGATCACCGCCGATATGATCTTAGACTCGGGCGTGGACTTCGATGCCAGCGTCATTCCGGTGCTGTACACCGGCTGGACCGACCGGACATGGGGCAGCCAATTGTTCTGGGATGATATGATCGGCATGGATGAAAGCGTCTCACACCTGATGATCGAGCGCGGGGTCAGCGCCGTCGCCATAGACTTTTTCCCCGAGATTGCCTTTTGGAACCTGGACGGCCCGCCGGAAAAGCCGGGCATCAATCATCGATTACTGCTCGGCAACCAGATCATCATCATTCAAATGCTGAACAATATCGGCGCCTTGGGCGATGGTGATTTCACTTTGGTCGCAGTGCCGCTGGCCTTGGAAGGCCTCGACGGCTCTCCGGCCCGCGTGTTCGCGATGGTGGATTAGGTCCCGACCCGCAAGGGCGCGGCGATACCGCGCAAGGCGGCGATGACACTGAGCGGCGTGACGCGTCCGGTGCCGGGGTTTTCTTCGGATGGCACATTTTCGATGGTCATGGAAAAGCGCACCGTGTCGGCGTCCACATGAATGGTATGGGTATTGCGGTCCAGCCCCGGGTCCACCCAAATTTCGATGCGGGTGGCGTCGGGACCGGTGCCGGCCAGGGACAAGGCTGCACCCACATTCAGATTGGCTGGAAACCCGCGCGCCGCTTCCCGGGCCGTGCCTTCGAAGACCATCTTGGGCTCGGTCAGCGCCATCACATCGATATTGTGCTCGGTAAGATACGGCGCGCCATCAAGGGAGCGCGGCGGCTTTCTAGTGACCATGCGTACTTCGTGGATATCGCCTTCGGCGGCGGCGCGCACCGCATCCAGACCCAGCAATGCGCCAGTGGCGAGGATAATTTTGCCGCCGTTCTGCTCGGCAATTTCAACCATCTCTGGCGCATCCAGAAGCGCCGCGCCGCTTACCGTCAACAGGGTGCGACCAGCTTCCAACGCCGGGCGGGCAATATCCGTAAAGGCTGCCGACGGCGCGCATTCGACAATGATTTCCGCCGCCGCCGCCAGCTCGGCATTGTTTAGCACCGGCGCATGGATGCCGGCTTCGGCCAGCCGGGCTTCGGCCTTATCGCGCCTGCCGGAAGATACCGCAGTCAATTCCAGCCCCTTGATGCCGGCGTGCAGGGCCTCGGCCACCTTTATTCCGATGGTTCCAAGTCCGGCAATGGCGACCCCAATAGGCATGGTTGCGGTTCCTACAAAATATTCGGGTTGAGCAATTGCTCCACCGAGAGGCCGATAGCGGCCAGCCGGTGATCGCGCATTCCCTCGCCCATCAGCATGAAACCTACCGGCGCTTCGCCTTTGGTGTGACAGGGGATCGAAAGGGCGCAGCGTTCCAAAAGATTGGCGATGGAGGCGTTGCGGATGACGATGATAAAGGGATCACGCAGGGCCTCGTCCGAGCCTTCAAACTGGGCGATGGGCGGCGCAATCACTGGGATAGTTGGCATGACAATGGCATCGTAGTTGCGCGTCACCCTGGCCGAGCGTTCGATCAGGTCTTCGCGGAAACGCAGCACGTCATAATAATCGGCGCCGCTCATTTGCGTGCCGCCCATCAGACGCTCGGCGATGCGCGGGTCCATCGCATCGAAAGAATGTTCCAGCCTCTCGCGGTGGATGGCATAGCCTTCGACCTGGGACGGAAAGCGCACCCGCCCGACCGTCGCCAGCTCGTCCAGGCCGGGCACGTTGGCATCTTCAATGCGCACCCCGGCTTTCGACAGGAGCCCTAAAGATTTCTCGAACGCGGCGGCCACTTCGGGGTCGAGATCATCGGTGACCATTGTGTCGGGTACGCCGAAGCGCAACCCGGCAAGCGGCACCTGCGGGCGCGGGTTTGGATCTTCGCCGGCGAAGACGGCGTCCACCAGCGCGCAACAGGCGAGGCTGGGGGCCAAGGGCCCGACCGAATCCAACGTCGTCGAGAGCGGAAATATGCCTTCCGTCGGCACCCGCCCCACGGTCGGCTTGAAGCCGGCCAGGCCGCACATGGCTGCCGGGATGCGCACCGAGCCGGCGGTATCGGTGCCAAGGCTGGCGGCCGCCATGCCATCGGTGACGGAAACTGCGGCGCCCGATGACGAGCCGCCCGGCACGCGCCCGGTTTCCCGGTCATATGGGTTGCGGCAATTGCCGTAATGGGGATTGAGGCCGAGCCCGCCGACCGCGAACTCGGTCATGTTGGTGGTGCCCATGATCACCGCCCCGGCGGCGCGCAGGCGGGCCACCACAGGTGCGTCCTGTTTGGCCGGGGCTGAGTTGCGCATGACCACCGATCCGGCGTTGGTGGTTAGCCCGGCGACATCGCAAAGGTCTTTGATGGAGAACGGAATGCCGGCCATGGGGGATGGGACAACGCCTTGCGCGCGTAAAGTGTCGCTGGCGTCGGCGGCGGCCAAGGCGGGTTCGCGAAAGACGCGGACAAAGGCCGCTGCGCCCTCGCCGTCCGGATCATCGATGCGCGCCAGCGCTTCTTCGGTGAGTGCACGGGCAGTGGTCTCGCCGCGCTCCAACCGTTCGCCAATATGCGCCAGGGTTTGCATCTGCATGGAAGCCTCCTCCCCAAATTTTATGCAACATAAACCATTACAAGTGGCCGGTCGAGGCGGGCAGTTAGAGCGGAATAACCAGCAAAGTATCGACGCGCCGGGAATCGATGACCACGGTGCGCTCGGCAAATTTAAGCGCGCCGTCTTCTTCGGTGATGCGGTCCAGATAGCGCCCGCAGGCGAACGTCGACATGGCGCCATCACTCAAGGTACGGATCACGGTGAAGTTGGAGCGCACTTGGATACCATCATCATCCGCGCCCACCACCTGAACGGCGCCCCCAGTGTGGCAGTAGGTTTGCGGATCGAACACGTTGGCCTTGCGCATGGCGGAGATGCGGTCGCGCAGCATGCCCTTACCGTCGCAATAGATCAGCGCCGCCGGCAGACCCCGCTCGTGATTTTCCCGTGTGATGATGCGGTAGCGCCCCGCATCGGTGAAATAGTCCGGCCATTCTTCCAGCCGGTCGTCATCGATTGTATGCACATAATCGGTAAACAAATCCTCGATACGGAGGCGTAGGCTTTGATCGGTATTCATATGCCCATGCACTCCCGCCAGCCTTTCCAGAAACCACGCACCGCCGCTTCGGTGACGCGTGAGCCGACGCTGGGCTCGATCCCCGGCCCGCCCATGGGCATCACCGTGCGCGCCGCCGGGTCGGCCACCGCGCCCCGCTGCACCAGGCCGCCGGCAAGGCCGTCCTCCATCGACACGAAGCCCGCCGGGCCGACCAGATTGTTGACCTTCAGGCGCAATTCCAAAAGCGCGTCATCGTCGTCTTCAAAGCCTAAGATGGTCCAGAACAATTCCGAGCGGTCCGGCCCCCTCGGCACCAACTGGCGCACCGCAAGGGCGTTCAATATCTGCTGGATCACCAGGGACGGAAACACGGTCTGAATGGAATTGGTGACGGTGTCGCCGAGCTCTTCCACATGCTCCATCAGGGACACGTCATCCAGGCTGTACTGATTTTTGAGCGAGCGTACCTTTTCTTTGTCGATCTCTACGTCGCCAGCCGGCACCCGTTCGGCATAGCTGCGATGGTGCCAACCACTGTCGGCAATTTGCACGCCACCCCTCATGTTCGGGCGCACGATACCAAACGTATTGTGGAACACATGCAACAGGCTGGCATGGTAGCTATCGCGGGTGTTTTCCGCATAGAGCTTCCAATTGTTGGGCAGCATCTGGCTGTGATAGCCAAGCACCTTCAACGGCTTGATCAACACCCGGTCGATACTGGCCAGCAATTTAGGCCCCATGTAATCGGCAAAGGCCGGCGTCGCATCAGAGAACGTTCCGAAGATCAGGCCACGATAGGTTTCGATGCGCAGGCGTTGCAGCCCATGACCGGCGGTCTCGAAATCATCGGGCAAACCGCCCTGCCCGCCGACACCCTTAGAAAAGGCCACCGCCGCCAGATTGCCATCCAAATCATAGGACCAGTTGTGATAGACGCAGGTCAGGTGGCGGGTATTGCCGCAAGGCTTATAGCAAACCAGCGCGCCCTTGTGGGCGCAGCGGTTGAGCAGCCCGTTTATAGCGCCATCGTCGTCCCTGGTGACGATGATCGACGCCTCGCCGACAAACGTCGTCTTGTAATCGCCGGGATTGGGCAGCTCCGCCTCCAGGCAGAGGAAGTTCCAGGTGGGGCCTTGAAATATTTGGGCTTGCTCGCGGGCATAGATATCCGCGTCCGTATAGACCTGATACGGAACCCTGGAAATATCATCGTCCGGCCAGGTAAATTCCGGCGCCTGGTTTCCGCTCATACGGGCTTGCCTTCGCTGGTCGCCCAGACGTCCAGCATGAACTGGTTGGACGGCAGGGTCTCGTCCAACAATTTGTGCGCCGCCTCCGGCCCGGCGATGGGCAAATCGGTGGCGTCGAGGACGCCGATTTGCGCCAAGGCGGAACCTTGATCCCAATGGATATGCTCGTGACAAACCCGGTCGCCCCGGAACTTCACCAAAAGCACCAGCGGAATCTCTACATATTCCCCGGTCGGCTCGATGCCCGAATACATGCGGTCGATGACCTCGTCATGGCGAAAGCGGACCACCGATTCCAGCACCACCCGGTCCGGACCGATGGTTTGCGAGACGGTCACGCTGTCCCGATCCTTGTTGTTCTGGCCGATGAAATGATATTTGTAAAAGCGCTTCAGCAAATCATGGCCAACGCCGCCGGACAGGGTCGGAACGTGGTTCACATAAGGCTCATCGACCATAGTCGCCATGGTCGCGTCCACGTCCAGGGTCTCAAACTCGTGCCGGACATGTTCGGCAAACAGGCCCACCAGATCGTAATAGGGTCCGGCGATGCGGCGAATAATTTCGAGGGCGCGGGAATGGGCGAGGCTGTCGATGCGCTTATCCCAGCTATCCCGCCCGGGCAACGAAAATTGCGGTGCGGCATCGGGAAAATCATAGATGCCGGAGCCGTCCTTGGCATCGAAATTGGCGCGCAGCCGCTCCACATCGCCGGCGGCATCGGCAGCATCCATGGTGCCGAACAGAAGCGCCGCCGGACAGGGGCGATTGCTAAGTGCGTCATCACTGACACCGGTGGCATCGAAGGCTACGATGCAATCGAAGCCGGCCTGGGACGCGGCGGCCAAGGCCAGGGCGGCGCCGGAGCCATGGCCGATTGCGATTGTCTTGCCCTCCGATTGCGGCATGGCGCGCAGAAGGTTTGCCGCTTCCGCCACGTCGCTTGAGGAAGCGGGCTCGCCCAAGTCCACTGCCAATACACAATAACCTTCTTCGGCGAACAAATCGGCGCGGGCGCGCATGGAAGGGTCGATGCCGCCGCCGGGCAAAAACAAAATGCCGGGACCGGCGCCGGAATGATGGACAGACACGAACGCCTCGAGCTGGCGCCCGCCAACCTCAAGCTCGAGCGGCTGGCCCTTCGGCGTTCTTGGTGAAATTGCATCCCGTGATATCATGACCATCTCCCCTATATCGTCTGCCCGGAAATCATAGGCGGGCATTGGGCAGAAGTCTATCGGGCCCGGCGCGCTGCCTTTTGCCAGTGAATGGTTCCAATTTGCTGTAATTCCCTCTAAAATACACATTAGCATGCATAAGCCTGGGGAAATTACATGAGCGATCAACCGGCAGAACAATTGCCGGAGGCCGATGTGCATTCGGTGGAGCAATGGCTGAGCGCCGACGAGGTCGTGCTGGTCGATGTGCGCGAGGTTCACGAATACGCTTTTGAACACATTCCCGGCGCCTTCCTGTTGCCGCTTTCGTTCCTGGAGGCTGATTTGTTTCCACACCTGGACCGCAAAATCGTGCTTGTCTGCCAGATGGGCAAACGTGCCGCTGCCGCACAAAAACAACTGGCCAAGGTTGGCGTTACCGATACCGTCAACATGATCGGCGGCATCATCGCCTGGCGCGAAGCCGAGTTGGAGCTGGAAGGCTCCCGCTGGGACGACACCGACTATTCGATCTGAAGCGCCCCCAAGACCTATCAGGCGCGGCCTTGCATCCACCGCCCAATCTCGACATCAATAGCAAAACGCCCGCTACAGAGGATGTCCCATGCGATACCGCCAGACCGGCTTATGGAGCCACGAGACCGAACGCGCCACGCCGGGCTTTACGCTGATCGCGCCATTGCAATGTGACGGCGTGCATCTGATCGGCATGAACGGCGAGGTGCGCCATTCCTGGCAGACCCCATCGAAGCCCGGCAACTACGCCTATATGCTACCCGGCGGGCATCTTCTGTGGTCAGGGGAGTTAGCCACCGGCCCCAATCCGGGCGGCGGCAAGGGCGGGCTTTTGCGCGAATATGACTGGGACGGCAATATCGTCTGGGAATATGAAGACGATCACCAGCATCACGATTTCCGCCGGCTCTCGAACGGCAACACGGTCTATATCGGCTGGGAAAAAATGCCCGTCGATGCCAAGGCCGAAGTTCAGGGCGCCAGGCTCGGCAGCGAAGACCAAGGCGGCATCATTTGGAGCGATTATCTTCGTGAGGTGAACCCATCGGGGGATACGGTATGGGAGTGGCATGCCCATGAAGACGAAACTTTGCTGGCCGAGCCTCTGCATTCGATGAGCACCCGCAAGGAATTCGCCCATTGCAATTCCGTCGCCGAAATACCGGGCGGCGATTTGATTCTCAGTTTCCGCAAATTCTCCATCATCGCCATCGTCAGCAAAGAGACCCGAAGAGTGCGCTGGCATCGCCGGGACGATAGCTGGGGCCAGCAGCACGACGCCGAAATGCTGGCGAACGGCAATATTCTTTTGTTCGCCAACGGCATCCATGTGGAGACCGGCGTCTATCATTCCCGCATTGTCGAATTGAACCCCAAAACCGGCGAAGACGCCTGGGTCTATCGCGGCTCGCCCTGGCCCAGCTTTTTCAGTCCCAACATCTCCGGCGCCCAGCGCTTGTGGTCCGGCAACACGCTAATCTGTGAGGGTCTGCCGGGGCGCATCTTCGAAGTGACGCCAGAGGGCGATATTGTTTGGGAATATGTCTCCCCCTGGTTCGGCGGGCCCTGGCAGGGCGGCCAGATCAATTCGGTGTTCCGCGCCTACCGCTACGAAGCCAACGGGCCTGAAATCGAAGGCCGGCTGGGAGCGGTGTTGTAGGTACGCCGGACCACCAGCAGGATGAATTTGCGGAACGCCGCGCGCACCGAGACTGCCATGCCGGCCGCCGCGCGGCCACGGGCGCAGCGGCCCAGATTTTCATAGTGACGATAATCGATGGAGCCATCGGCAAGGCGCTTGATCTCTGATTGGCTGGTCATGTTTCTCATCCTTTGTCATTGAAGCTTGCCCATAGCTTATGCAAACTGGCGCCAAGCCGCTTGAAGACGCGCTTTTAAAACCCTTTAGGGGTGCTTCTATTTTTGTTGGGGGAATGACGCCGGTGATATGCAGATTTGGCGCCTTTGTTATTGACGGTGAACGGCTGGAGCTGCGCCGCGGCGAGGAATTGCGTGAGATGGAGCCGCAGGTCTTTTCCTTGCTCGTGTTCCTGATAGAAAACAGGGACCGAGTGGTCTCCAAGGACGAGATGATTGAAGCAGTTTGGGATGGCCGCATCGTTTCGGACGCCACCTTGAACGCGCGCATCAATGGCGCCAGGCGTGCCGTCGGCGACAATGGCAAGGAACAAGCGGTAATCCGCACCTATCCCCGGCGCGGCTTCCGTTTTGTCGCCGAAGTGGAGCCCGATGCGCCCGATGTTCCAAAAGCTGCTGGTGGCTTCAATCCGGAGGTTCATTTTTGCAACGCTCCCGACGGTATCAGCATCGCCTATGCGCTCTCCGGCGACGGCCCTCCCCTGTTGAAGACCGCAAATTGGCTCAGTCATCTGGAATATGATTGGGAAAGTCCGGTTTGGAACCCGTTGCTGATGGCACTATCGGCAAATTTCCGATTGTTGCGTTACGACCAGCGTGGCACTGGCCTCTCGGATCGGGTCGTCGAAGAATTGTCTCTTGAGCGGTTCGTCGATGACCTCGAGGCGGTCGCCGATGCCGCCGGGATGGACCGGTTCCCTCTATTCGCAATGTCCCAAGGCTGCCCGGTCGCCATCACCTTCGCGGTCCGCCATCCCGAAAGGGTCAGCCGGCTCATCCTCTATGGCGGATTTTCACAAGGAGCGCGGGTGCGCGGCGATGGCATCGATCTCGCCAAGGAAGAAGCGATTGCCACTCTCATGCGCGAAGGCTGGGGCCAGGACAATCCCGCATTTCGGCAGATATTTACCTCGCAGCTGCTGCCCGATGCGAGCCAGGAACAAATCCAATGGTTCAACGACTTGCAGCGTGAAACCACGTCTCCGGAAAACGCGGTCCGCCTGCGCATCGCCATCGACGAGATGGACGTATCGAACATACTAAGCGAAATCAGCGTTCCTACGCTGGTCATCCACCGCGAAAACGACGCGCGCCAACCTTTCACAGAAGGCCGGCATTTGGCGGCGGCGATCCCGGGCGCCCGCTTTGTCGCCCTAGAGGGCAGCGGCCATATCGTCCTCGAGGGCGAAAATATTTGGCCGCGCTATTTGTCCGAAATCATGGATTTTGCGCGCGGGTAACGCTGGTCAGCCAGGTTTATGGGCCAGGAACGGATAGCCGAGGACCTCGAAGCGGCGCGCGTTGGGCTCGCCGCCGGCACCGCCGAAAGTATCCACACCGGGGCCGATCTCAATATTTGTGAAACCGGTATCTTCCAGCATCTTCTGCCAGCCTGCACACGGCAGGCCACCGGCAATTCAGGCCGTCCATAGATCAATATCGTGGAGCGCCCCCTCAGGCACCGGCGCGCCGTTGGCGATATCGGCGAATTGCAACCGCCCGCCGGGACGCAAGATGCGGAACACTTCGGAAAACACCTGCTGCTTATCGACGCACAGATTAAAGACGCCGTTGGAAATGACCACATCGGCCCAGCCGTCTTCTACCGGGATGTCTTCCAACAAACCTTCGCGGAATTCAACATTGGCGAGGTCCATCGCGCCCGCCGTGGCCCGGGATTTGGCCAGCATTTCCTCTGTCATATCGACGCCGACGACGCTGCCTGCAGCGCCAACCTTGGCGGCGGCAATGAAACTATCGAAGCCGGCGCCTGAGCCCGCATCGACGATTTTCTCGCCTTCGAAAATTTGGCCCATGGAAAAAGGATTGGCGACGCCAGCGAAGGATTCGACGCCCGCGTCCAGCATCGGATCGACAATGGCCACATCATAGCCGAGGCGCGCCGCCAGGGGGCGCCCGGTGTGGAAATGGAACGTACCGTCCGGCTCTACCGCGACTTCCCGGTACTTGTCCTTAACCTGTTCGCGCAGCGCGCCAGCATCAACCAGAGTCTCAACGCTCATATCAGCACCCCTTGCCGTTAAAGGATTTGCCCACATTTATAATGGCATTTTGAAGGTCTGTACAAATGAGTTTTTGCCGGGCACTTAGGGGTCATGAGCGAAACCGCCCCATCCACCGACATTGCCGGCGAAAAAAAGGCCTTCGCAGCCCTGCGCCATGCCGGCGCCAGGCCGTATCTGATCTATTCGGCGCTGGTCATGCTGGCCGACAGCGTCGAGCACGTGATCAGCTATTGGATGATATTCGAAAAATTTCATTCCCCGGCGCTGGGCGGATTCGCGGTCATTTCCCATTGGGTGCCGTTTCTGTTGTTTTCGGTGCTCGCCGGGGCACTAGCCGACCGGTTCGATCCGCGCCGCATCATCCAGATCGGCATGGTGCTGTTCATGGGTGCCTCGGTCGCCTGGGGCGTGCTGTTTTGGACCGACACACTGGAAATGTGGCATGCCATCGTGATCTTGAGCGTGCATGGGCTGGCCGGCGTGTTCTGGGGACCGGCGGGACAAATGCTGGTGCACGATATTGTCGGGCCGAAACAATTGCACAGCGCCGTGCGCCTGTTGGCAACTTCGCGCACCCTTGGGCTATTGCTGGGGCCAGCGGTGGGCGGCGCCGCAATGATCATCCTCGGCCCGGCGGTCGCTGTATTTTTGAACGTGGCTATATATTTGCCGCTTACCATATGGCTGTGGAAGGCGCCGTTCGGCGCTAAATTCCGCGCGCCCGAGAACGGCGCTAAATCCGGCGCCAGCATTCGCGGCTTTTCCGACATCATCGATGCGTTCCGCGAAGCCGCCAAGAACCGGACCTTGATATCGCTGACCCTGCTAGCCGGCCTGGGATCGCTATTTGTGGGCAACGCCTATCAGGCGCAGATGCCGGAATTCGCCACCTTCTTGAACGAAGGCGCCGGACTGGTCGGGACCAGCGTCCGCTACAATATCCTGTTTGCCGCCACCGCCGCCGGGGCCTTGTTTGCCGGCATCGCGCTGGAGGCAAAGAACCTGCTGCAGCCCAGCCTCCGCTCCGCCTTTATTCTGGCCGTGCTGTGGTGCGCCGCCGTCATCGGCTTCGCCGCCGCCAGCAATTTCGTGATAGCGGTAATGCTTCTGTTTGCCGTCGGCTTTACTCATCTGTCTTTCAACGCAATGGCCCAGGCGATGGTGCAATTGAGCGCGCCGGCGGCAATGCGCGGGCGCATCCTCGGGCTATACAATATGTCGGCGCTGGGATTGATGACCTTTTCCGGCGTCACCATCGGCTTCGGCGGCTCCCTGGTCGGCGTTCACTGGTCTCTGGGGCTCAGCGCAGCCACCCTGTTGGCGGTGATTTTGGTGCTAGCCTTTGTGATCGGCCGCGGCACCCGGGCGGCGGCGGGTTAATCCGTTCAACTCTCCACAGGTTTCATCCCCAGGCTTTAGCAGGCTTCATCCACTGTGTATCAAATTGTGCGGGCGACAGGATCTCGATAAATTCGAAATCATCGGAATGGTCGAGCATGTCGTGGACGATGCCGGGCGGCATGTGTACCGCCGAGCCGACGGTAACCTCCACCTCGCCGGTGCCTTCGAAGTGAAACTTGCCCCAGCCCTTTAGCACATAGAACATCTGAAACGTCACATCGTGCCGGTGCGCACCGAGGCTGCCGGAGCATGGCTCGGCGGCGCCAAGGACGCGGGCCTCGAATGCGCCGCCGGTGGCCGCCTTGATACCCAAATCCCGGGTTCGGTAAACGCCTCTGGGCCCGAAGCTTTCATATTCGGCGTCCGCCGCGTGGCTGACCGATAGTTTGGTTTCCGTTCCGCCCATGATCTTCTCCCTGAGTGAATTTGATTCAGTCTAGCATTCCCTATCTCAAGACAAAGATAATCCTTGTCAGACGGAGGTCCAGGGCCGACATTTGCGGCATAGTTTGTCAGGGGGAATAGCATGAAATTCGGCCTTTTCGATCATCTGGAGCGCTCCGAAGACCGCTCACTGGCCACCCAGTTCGACGAGCGTATCGCCTTCGCCGCCGCCGCCGATAAGGCCGGCATCTATTGCCTGCACGTGGCCGAGCATCATTCGTCGCCGCTCAACATGGTGCCGGCACCGGGAATCTATTTGAGTGCCGTGGCGCGCGCCACAGAGACCATGCGGCTTGGGCCCCTCGTCTATCTTCTGACCCTGACGACGCCGCTCAAACTGGCCGAGGAAGTTTGCATCCTTGATCATTTGAGCAATGGCCGTTTCGAGCTTGGCGTCGGGCGCGGTGTCTCTCCGTTCGAGCTGAACTTCCATAACGTGGATCACGCCGATTCCCGCGAAATATTCTATGAAGCCTATGATTGCCTGAAGGTGGCGCTCACCGGCGATGCGTTCTCCTACGAAGGAAAGTATTTCAACTACGACAATGTTCCGATGCCGCTCAGCCCCTTGCAGGCCCCCTTCCCACCGGTCTGGTACGGCTCGTCCAGCATCACCGGATCAACCTGGGCCGGCGAACACGGACTGCATTTCACCTCCAACGGGCCGACCGAGAAGGCCAAGGAAAATATCGACGCCTATCAGGAGGCGTTCGCCAAACACGGCAAGCCGGCCCATCCGAAACCAGAATTTCCGGGCGGGCTAGCCATCGGCACCTTACGCCATATCGTCGTCGCCGAAACAGATGAGGAAGCCTTAAAAATCGCCGCCCCATCCATCGAATATCATTGCGGCCATCTGAACTGGCTACGCAAGCGGCACGGCCAGACGGAGTTCACCAACCGGCTTAACGTGCACAGAGAGGAGGATTTCGGAAGCTGGCAAAAGCTTGGCATGGCCATCGCCGGCTCGCCGGAAACCGTCGCCGAGATACTGGCCGAACAGATTGGCGAGATGGGTATCAATTACCTGATCGGCTATCTGTTCTTCGGCACCATGTCGGCGGCCGAGGCGACACGCTCGCTCGAGTTATACACCGCTGAGGTTATGCCGCGGCTCGCTAGCCTATAAATTCCAATCTTCAATGGCCGGGCGACCGAGGCCCATATTTTCGCGCAATGTTTCGCCCGTATAGTCGTTCCAGAACAATCCCCGGCGCTGCAATTCGGGGATCACGAAATCGACGAAATCCTCATAGCCGCCGGGAACATGGGTGGCGGCGACCACAAAGCCGTCACAGATGGGCTCGGAGAACATGGCCTCCAGCTCGTCGGCGACGTCGCTGGGATTGCCGACGATCAATTCCTTGGCCGTGCCGCGTGGGCTGTGTTCCAGGAATTCCCGCAAAGATGGCGTCGCCGTGCCGCTTTTTTCGACCACTGCATCGCGGGTTGAATGGGCGCCCGAGAGACGCTCCATTTCCTCAGGTGTCAGGGGATCATCCAGGTCTTTGGTGGAAAAATCGAAGTTGATGATTTCACAGAGAAGCAAGAGCGCGTCGACGTCTTCGGGCAGAGTGCGGATCAGGGCTGCCTTGTCCTCGGCCTCGGCGCGACTGGCGGCGGTGACGGTGGTGATCGGAACGCAGATTTTTAAGGCGTCGGGATCGCGCCCATTGTCCGCGGTCATGGCTTTCAATTCCGCATAATTCTGTTTTGCGCTGTCCATTTGGACAATCGGCGAAAAAATCAGCTCGCCCCAGCGCGCCGCGAACTTCCGGCCTCTGGGGCTCGCCCCTGCCTGGATGATGAGCGGGTGCCCCTGGTCCGAGCGCGGCACGGTGAACGGCCCGCGCGATTTCAGGAACTGACCTTCGTAGTCGATCCGGTGCACTTTTTCCGCATCGGCGTAGCGGCCCCCTTCCCGGTCCACCAGCACGGCGTCGTCTTCCCACGAATTCCAATGGCCGAGAACGATGTCCATGAACTCGTCGGCCCGGTCGTAGCGAAGATCATGGCTCATGGCTCCGTCGCGGCCCATGTTATTGGCCTCGCCGTCGTTCAGCGAAGTAACCACATTCCAGGCGGCCCTGCCATGGGTCATCAGATCGATGGTCTGGAACATGCGGGCCACATGAAACGGCTCGTAGTAGGTGGCCGAACAGGTGGCGCCGAGGCCGAGTTTCTTGGTCGCCGCCGCCATCGCCATCAAAACCGGGACCGGGTCCATCTTGACGCAACGGATGCCGCTTTCCACGGTTTGCCGGTGATCGCCGCCATAGCGGTCCGGCATCGCCAGCCGGTCGTCGAAGAAAGCAACCTGGAACTTGCCGCGTTCCAGCACGCGCCCGATTTCCTGGTAATATTCGGGCGAAAAAGAATCGACGCGCGATTCTGGGTGGCGCCAGGAATAGGGATGGTTGGTGCAGTTCTGGGCTTGCAGGAACCCCACCATAGTCATTTGCCGGGCCATTTTGATCTCCCCCATTATATTGCCGCGATGGCCAATTCTAACAGGTCCGATGAGGCTGATAAATCACCTTCCCTCCTTGGCCCCCGATTGCTACCGTTGCGCCATGGATACACCCGCCAAAACTGACGTCATGCCGGTCATCGATCTGGCGCCATATTTGCGCGGACAGCCGGGCGCCGGCGCGGCCATCGCCGCTCAGTTGCGCGTTATCCAGGAAGACATCGGCTATTACTGCGTCATCAATCACGGTATCGGCGCCGAAGTGATCAGCAATGCCATCGGCCAGGTGCGGCAGTTCTACGACTTGGCGCTGGAAGAGCGCATGAAGCTCAGCGTCGATGAACGCTCGACCGGGTATGTTCCGCTCAAATCCTCAGTCTATGTGACCTCGCCGTTGGGCGATAACGACGCGGCAATTCGCGATCTGAACGAGAATTTCCGCCTGGTCCGCGAACGGCCCCTGGACCACCCCTCGATCCAGGCCGGGCGCCGCTTTACCGGGCCCAATAAATGGCCGCCCGTGGCATTGTTGCCCGACTTCAAGGCGCGCATGCTTAGCTATTACGGGGCGGCGGAAATATTGGGCAGGGCGTTACTACCCCTCTACGCGGGCGCCCTTGGACTGGCGGACAATTATTTCGATCCCTATTTCGACGATCCCACCTGGTTGACCCGTAACGTGCATTATCCACCGGACGCACCCAAAGAGAACCAGTTCGCCGCCTCGCCGCACCGGGACCACAGCTTCCTCACCATCCTGCCCATGTCGCCGATCTCTGGCCTTCAGTTCCAGACGGCCAGCGGTGAATGGATGGCGCCCGAATATTTGGAAAACGCCATCGTCGTTAACAGCGGCGAGTTCATGGAGAATTGGACCAACGGCCGTTTTATTGCCTCACCGCACCGGGTACTAGCGCCGGGCCAGGACCGCTACATCATCGCCTTTTTCTTTAACCCGACATGGGACGTTGTGTCCAATCCCCTGCCCGGCTGCGTGACACCAGACCGCCCGGCGCAATTCACGCCGATCCGCTTCCTGGATCATCTTTGCAATTATGTGGACGGCAACTACGCCAAATCCAGCGGTGGGACGCTAGATGACCAAGCGTCTTAGTTCGCTAACCTACGTTGCACCCGGCTTGCATCCGTTTCGCTGAGACGCACGGTAATATTCACGCTGTCTTCGCCGTCTTCGCGTTCCAGCACCTCGCCATGGTCATAGACCCAGGTTAACTCGGCGCCATCGGCCCAGGGGATGCTGAGCTCCAATTCGATGCGGCCCTCGGCGAAAATGCGGTCTATGGCGGCCAGCAATTCATCGATACCGCCCCCGTCCCGAGCCGAGATCAGCACCATGCGCTGATCGGCGCGGCTGGTTCGGTTTTGCACCGCGTCGGTTTCCGAATCAGCCAGCAAGTCTGACTTGTTGAGCACCTCGATCAGTGGCGCCGCGCCATTCCCATTTTCTTCGTCTATTCCGAACACTCTCAACACACCCAGAACATCGTCTTTTTGCGCTTCGGTGTCGGCGTGGGAGGCATCGCGCACATGCAGCAAAAGGTCCGCCTCTTTGACTTCTTCCAGGGTCGCCTGGAAGGCCTCAACCAATTCGTGCGGTAAATCAGACACGAAGCCCACCGTGTCCGAAAGGATCACCGTTTCGCCGGACGGCAGGACAAGCCGGCGCATGGTTGGATCCAATGTCGCGAACAACTGATCGCGCTGATCCACATGGGCATCGGTCAGGCGGTTGAATAACGTCGATTTGCCAGCGTTGGTATAGCCCACCAAAGCGATGATGGGATAGGGCACCCGGCGGCGCGCTTTGCGGTGCAATTCGCGGGTGCGGCGCACCTCGGCGAGGCCTTTTTTAAGCCGGACAATACGCTCGTCAATCTGCCGGCGATCGGCTTCGATCTGGGTTTCACCAGGCCCACCGACAGTGCCGAGGCCGCCGCGCTGGCGCTCCAAATGGGTCCAGGAGCGCACCAGCCGGCTACGCTGATAGGTGAGCGCTGCCAGCTCCACTTGCAGCGTGCCTTCCCGGGTTTGTGCCCGGGCGCCAAAGATTTCCAGGATCAGCCCGGTTCGGTCGATGACCTTGCACTTCCAAGCGCGCTCCAGATTGCGCTGCTGAATCGGCGAAAGCCCACCATCGATCACCGCGACACCGATATCGTCGGCGGCGATGATGCCGCCCAACCGCTCGACCGTGCCGGTGCCGAACAGGGTCGCCGGGCGCGGCCGGTTCACGGGCGCCGCTTCCGTGTACAGAATATCAAGGTTGATCGCCTCGGCGAGGCCGACCGCTTCGGCAAGGCGCGCTTCGGGCTCGCGCGACGAGCCAGCCCCACTTCGCCGCAACGCCGGATGCACGACAAGCGCACGCCCGGCGACCGGCCGGGCGCTTATTTCGTCGTGATCAAAGCTATTAGGCGTCGGCGACCTCTTCGACGCTGGCTTCCGGCCCGGCGTCCGCATCAGCATTGCCATCGGCTTCGGCGGCAGCGTCTTCGTCTTTCTTATCCGGCTCGAACAACTGTACCGGTCCGGACGGCATCACGGTGGAAATAGCATGCTTGTAAACCAACTGCGTATGGCCATCGCGGCGCAGTAGCACTGAGAAATTGTCAAACCAAGTAATAATGCCCTGTAATTTGACGCCGTTCACCAAAAACACGGTGACCGGGTTTTTATTTTTGCGAACGTGATTGAGAAATACATCTTGAACGTTTTGTGACTTTTCTGCCATGGGTACACCCCCCGACTTATTAGGTTTGTTGTCATTTTATCGTCTGCGCGCCATTTTGAGCACGTCAGCGCACCATATTACACCGAGGCGAAATCATTGGAAGCCCTAGTTTCCAGCAAGTTCCAGAAAAGCGCAAAAATTTTCGCCATTTGTGAAGCGTAATTCCGGCGAGAATTCGTCAAATTCACCAGTCTCCGGCGGCTTTTCGCGCAAAAGTACTGGCACCACGCCGCCCGCAATAGCGCATTCCATATCGATGTCGGTATCGCCCACAAACCAGACTTCCCGCCCGGCAGTAATACTGCCGGGCTCTAGCGATAGATGTAAGGGCTCCGGCGCCGGTTTGGCGCGCACCGTATCGTTGGCTCCGACGATGGCGCCGAAGAATTGACCCCAACCCAGGTACGCCACCTCTTCGCGCAGCAACGCGCCGTCCTTGTTGCTGACAATGCCCATATAGATGCCTGCATCCGCAAGTACACCGAGCATATCCGCCCGGCCCGCCAACACCGCCAGTTCCTGTAAATGGTTGGCGCGGAAATGGGCGTAGTAGACATCGCGCGCCTCTTCCCAGCGCTCGCCGAACAAATCCAAATAGGCTTCCCGCAATGATTTCCGCACCCGCGCCTCGGATTGCGCCCGGGTCCAAGGCTCGTGGCCCAGTGCCACCAGGGCGGCATTGTTGGCGGCGTGGATGGTCGGCCAGCTATCGACCAGGGTGTTGTCCCAATCGAAGATAATGGCCGCTGGCCTGGAAACTGGCGCCATCAATTGCCGCCGCCGAACGACGTTAAATAAGCGAGATAGGCTTCGAAGACCTTTGCCGTCACCGGCCCCGGCTGGCCATCGCCGATAACTGTCTCGTCGATTTTCTTGATGGGCTTTACCAGCGCCGTGGTGCTGGTCTGGAAGGCTTCACGGGCCGCCTTGGCCTCCTCAAGCGAAAAGGCACGCTCGGTAATGGCCAACATATTCGCGCCAGCGAATTCCAAAATGGCCCGGCGGGTGACACCGGCCAAGATGGCGCGGCTCAACTGGCGGGTGATTAATTCGCCCGCCTCGGTCACGATCCAGGCGTTGGCCGATGTGCCCTCGGTAACCATGCCGTCTTCATCGACCATCCAGGCATCGGCGGCGCCGGCGGCATCGGCCTGCATACGGGCAAGGGCATTTGGCAACAAGGCCACGGTCTTGATATCGGGGCGCCCCCAGCGTTGATCGGGCACGGCGAGGATTTCGATGGCACGAACCTCTGCAAAATTTCGCGGCCAGGCAATGGGGCGCGCGGTGACCACCATGGCCGGTTTGATATCCGCCGGCCATGCGTGATTGCGTGGCGCCACGCCGCGGCTGATCTGTAAATAGACGGCGCCGTCACGTACGCGGCAACGGCGCATAACTTCGTGTAGGATGACATGCATGGAGGCCGCGCTTGCCGGCGCCGTCATTTTCATTTCGGCCAACGAACGGAACAGGCGCTCCATGTGCGGCCCCTCATCGACGATGGCGCCGCCGGCAACGGCAATCACTTCGTAAACACCGTCGGCAAACTGATAGCCCCGGTCTTCGATATGGACGGCGGCACTGGCATGGGGAACGTAGCGGCCGTTGACGTAGGATTGGCGAGGCATGGCAGTGGCCTAAAAGAATTCGAGCTGAACGGCGAACATCTTTTCGACCTGGCGCACTGCATCCGCCGGGGCCAGCAACACCACCCGGTCGCCGGTATGGATCACCGTCGAGGCGCGCGGAATGATCACTTCGCCCTCATGCACCACGGCGCCCACCAGCACGCCGTCGGGCAGATCGGATTCGCCGAGCGGCTGGCCCACCAGCGGCGAGGTTTCCAGGGCCTCGGCCTCGATCAACTCGCCGAAGCCGTCGCGCAAGGCATGTACCGAATGAATGCGCCCACGGCGCACATGCTGCAAAATGGTGGAGACGGTGATATGGCGCGGGCTGACCACCACATCGATGCCGAGGTCCGGCGTCAATGGCGCGTAGGCTTCGGAATTAACCAGGGTAATGGCGCGCGCGCTGCCTTTGCGCTTGGCCAGTAATGCGGCCAGGATATTGGTCTCGTCATCGTTGGTTACCGAGACCACCGCTTCCGCCGAAGCCACGTTGGCTTCTTCCAGAATATCGGAATCCAGGACATCGCCCAGCAAGACCACCGAGCGTTTGAGATTGCGGGCCGCGATCTCCGCACGGGTTTTGTCTTTTTCGATGATCTTGATATTGACCGAAGGATTTTCCGCCTCGATCTGCTGGGTCAGGAACTGGCCGATATTGCCGCCGCCGAAGACAACGATGCGCCTGGCCTCCCGCTCCTCATGGCCGAACGCGGCCATGGCGCGGTCAAGGTGTTCGTGGTCGCAAACAAAATAGACCTCATCGCCGGGCATCAATTGCTCATCGCCCAAGGGAGCCACCGGCGTCGCGTCGCGGACGATGCCGACGATGCGCACGTTCAAATCGGGAAACAATTGCGTCAGTTGGCGCAAAGGCGTGTTGAGCACCGGACAGTCGGAATTGAGACGGACGCCGGCCAGTTTGACCAGATCGCCAACCAGGGAAATCAAATCAAATGCGCCGGGCATGCGCAGGCGCCGGGCAATGGCGCTGGCCACTTCACGCTCCGGCGAGATGATGACATCGATGGGCATGTGATCGCGGGAAAACAGGTTCGCCCATTTCGCTTCCAGATAGCCCTGCTGGCGGACGCGGGCGATCTTGGTGGTGATATTGAACAAGGAATGGCCGACCTGGCAGGCAATCATGTTGACCTCGTCCGACTGGGTGACGGCGATCAGCATATCGGCGTCGGCGGCGCCGGCCTGCTCCAAAATATCGGGGTGGGAGGCGAAGCCGTTTACGGTCTTGATATCCAGGGTATCGGCGATCTTGCGCGTCAATTGCGTTGAGGAATCAACGACCGTCACGTCGTTGTCTTCTTGTGCAAGATAGCGAGCGATGGAAAAGCCCACCTGGCCCGCGCCGCAGACAATTACCTTCATGTTGCGTCCATTTGGTTAAAGAAAAGGAATTCTCTGTCAATCGTTGGCGGCGCGGATACGCTCTTCCGCTTGCACGCCAAGGGATTTCAACTTGCGGTGCAGCGCCGAGCGTTCCATGCCAACGAATTCCGCAGTGCGCGATATATTTCCGCCAAAACGAGCAACCTGGGCAACCAGATATTCCCGCTCGAATATTTCGCGCGCCTCGCGCAACGGCAAGCCCATCAGCTCCGACGAATCCGCCGCCGCGGTCCCGGCGCCGGCCGTGGTCGCGATTTCGGACGGGATGCCTTCAGTGCGGATCAGATCGGCCTCGTCGCCGGGGGCCATGATCAGAATACGCTCGACCATGTTGCGCAATTCGCGAACATTGCCCGGCCATTCGTAGGCTTGCAGCTGGGCGATGGATTCTTCAGCGAAACGGCGCGCTGGACGGCCCGAAGCCATCGCCATCTGCTTCAGGAAATAATCAGCGAGATCAGGAATGTCTTCGCGGTAGTCGGCCAAGGGCTGAATTTCCAGCGGCACCACGCTTAACCGGTAAAATAAATCTTCGCGCAATCGCCCCTCTGCCATTTCCTCGGTCAGGTTGCGGCTGGAAGCGGCGATCACGCGCACATCGACTTCGACGCGGGTGGCGCCGCCGACCCGTTGGAAGCTCTGTCCTTGCAGGGCGCGCACAATCTTGCCCTGGGTCTCCATCGGCATATCGGCAACCTCGTCGAGGAACAGGGTGCCGTTGTGGGCTTGCTCGAACGTGCCAATTTCGCGCGGTGCGCCGGAGCCGCCCGATTGGTTCTCGACGCCGAATAAGCTGATCTCCAAGCCTTCCGGCTGCATAGTGGCGCAGTTGAGGGATATGAACGGCCCGCCGGCGCGATTGGATTGTTCATGCAACAGGTGCGCAATCAGGTCCTTGCCGGAACCGGCGGGACCGGTGATCAACACCCGGCTGTTGGTGGGCGCCACCTTGGCAATGGACTGGCGCAACTGACTGACCACCGGCGAATTTCCGACCAGCTCAACATTGCCACCGGCGCGTAGGCGCAGATCCTCGTTTTCCCGGCGCAGCCGCGCCGCTTCAATGGCGCGCCCGGCGACCAGAATCATGCGATCGGCAGTAAAAGGCTTTTCGATGAAATCATAGGCGCCAAGATTGATCGCCTTAACCGCAAACTCGATAGTACCATGGCCGCTCATCATGACCACCGGAAGCTCGGGGTCCAGGGTGTTCAAGCGTTCGAGAATCTCCATGCCGTCGAGCTCGCTACCCTCCAGCCAGATATCGAGTAACACAAGATTGGGGCGCCGGCTTTCGATGGATTGCAGCGCCGCCTGGCTGTTGCCGGCCTCGCGTGTCTGGAAGCCTTCGTCTTCCAGGATGCCCGCAGTCAACATGCGGATATCGGCTTCGTCATCGACGATGAGGATGTCATACGCCATGGGACGCGGCCTCTTGGTCATATTCGCCCGCGGCGTTTTCGCCCTGGGCAATTTCCGGCACCGGATTTTCCGACAAAACAATGGTCACCGACGCGCCCCCATCCACATTATTTTTAAGCAGCAATTCACCAGCATGATCTTCCGCAGTTTTTTTGGCGATGGCCAGACCGAGGCCGGTACCCCGCTCCCGGGTGGTGACATAGGGTTCCGTGATGCGGTCAAACAAATCGGGCGGGAACCCCTTGCCGTTATCGCTAATTTCAATGCAGGGCCGGCGCACGTCAATCAGCAATTTCAGTTGAATGCGGCCGGGCTCCAGCGCGCTGTCCTCGGGCTCGGCCCGCCCGTTGATCGACTCGGCCGCATTTTTCAAAATATTGGTCAGTGCGCGACCGATCTGCAAGCGGTCGCAATAGGCAAGAAATTCGCCCTCCGGCGCATCCAGCACATATTCAATTTCCGGGAACCGGTTCTTTTCCAAAAATATGCTTTGCCGGCAAAGATCGGCCAGATCGGTCCGTTTCAAATCCGGTTGCGGCATGCGTGCGAAGGAGGAGAACTCGTCGACCATGCGACCGATATCCTCGACCTGGCGCACAATGGTGTCGGTGCAAATCGAAAACACTTCGGGATCGGTGGTGATTTCGTGTTGATATTTGCGTTTCAGCCTTTCCGCCGAAAGCTGAATGGGGGTGAGCGGGTTTTTGATCTCGTGGGCAATGCGCCGGGCCACATCGGCCCAGGCGGCCATGCGCTGCGCCGACAATAATTCGGTCACGTCGTCAAAGGTGACCACATAGCCAATCACCTCGCGGTTGATTTGCTCCGCCGCCACCGAGGCCAGCAGCGTTTTCTTGGCGCCCTTGCGGATCAGGCTGACTTCGCCTTGGGCGGTGCGGTCTGGCCGGCTGATAACACGCTCGAGAAGATCGCCCATCTCTGGAACGACAGTGCCAAGCGGCTCGTCGAAATGATCGGTCAAATCGGTTTCCAGCAATTCCGACGCAGAGCGGTTGGGAAGGTGCACGCGGCCCTCAGAGTCCAAGCCGATCACACCGGCTGATACGCCGGCCAGCACGGTTTCGGTAAATCGGCGCCGCTCGTCCAATTGCCGGTTGGCTTCGATCAGGCCGCGCTGCTGGCTGTCGAGGCGTTCGGTCATGCGGTTGAAGGCCTTCGACAAGGTGCCCACTTCGTCACGCTGGATATTGATTTCCTCGACCCGGGCTGTCAGATCGCCGCCGCGCACCCGCTCAGACGCATCGATTAGGCGCGCGATCGGCGTCGATATCTGGTTAGCCAGGGACCAGCCGATCCAAACCGCCGTCAGCAGCAGCAAGATCGCCACCAGCCCGAAGACCAGAAGGAATTTGACCTGCAATCCATCGCGGTTTTCCTGTAGCTGACGATACTGTGCCGAGGCGCCGCTGGTTTGCGATATGTGATCGAGGACCTGTTGATCGACGAAACGCCCGACCAATAGATAGGCGTCAACGAATTGCTCCAGCTTGACACCGGCGCGCACCCGGTCGTCATCGGTGCTCGATATTATGAACACATCGCCGGGCCGGCGCGCCAACAGGCTCTTCAAAAAATCGGCGGTCGAAAAATCAAACCCCAATGAATAGCCACCGTTGGCGCGCGCAATGGTTCGCCCATTGCTATTAACAATTACCGCTTCGGACAATCCACGAATGGTTGCGATACGGGTCATGGCATTGTTCAACCGCCACGGTTTTGTACGAAATATCGACGCGGCTCGATTGAGATCATTGGCGCTAGCGAGCGCATCGGCGCGGATATTGCGGCGATGCTCCTTTAGATAAAGCTGGGCGACGTTGCGCGACTGATCAACCGCCGTGGCGACCCGTTCCGAAAACCAGCTTTCGATGCCGAAATTCAGAAATAGTCCGGAAAACACAGCCACCAGGATGGCCGGAATGACAGCCATCAGGCTGAACGAGAGAACCATGCGCATATGCAGACGCGAGCCGGCAACGCCAAAGCGGCGCCCGATCCAAACGCGCACAATACGCCGCGCCAACAAGGCGCCGATCGCCAAGGCCAGGGCCAGATCCACGTTCAGCAGCGCAATGACCGTGGTAAGGTCGGATTCGAGCGGCGAATAATCGGCCATCACCAGCACCGTGGACAGCCCCGCCGCCGCCAGCGCCACGGCCAGTATAATCACCCAAATGCGGCTCAACCGTCCTTGGCCCTCGGTGCTTGCAGGCAAGCCGGTGCCGCTAACGCTTTTTTCCGGCGCCGGCAAATCGGTTTCTATGTTTGCTTTGTGATCCATGCGCGAATTCGATTTATAGCCCTATTCGCATTTAAAATGTGCTTATTTCGGTGTGCGACTGACGGTGATGCCCAATTCCCGAATTTTTTTGCGCAGCGTATTGCGGTTGAGGCCCAACAATTCGGCGGTGCGCAACTGATTGCCGCGGGTGGCGCCAAGGCTGTGCGAAATTAACGGCCGTTCGAGCTCTTTCAGCAAACGATCGTAAAGCCCGGCAGGAGGCAGAGAATCACGATGCTGGGAGAAATAGTCTTTCAGGTAGCGGTCAACGGCTTCGGAGATGGAGTTACTGGCGGACGCCTCCGCCGGAACCGCGTGGCTGGCGCCGGCTAATTCAGCCTCGACGACTTCAACGCCGATGGATTCTTGCGAATAGAGCGCCGCCAGCCGGCGCACCAAATTTTCCAGCTCACGCACATTACCGGGCCAAGCATAGGCCTTCATCCGCTCGATCGCCAATCCATCGATGGTCTTCCGCGGCAAGCCCTCATCAACGCTTTGGCTCAGGAAATGCTGCACCAATTCGGGGATATCTTCGCGCCGCTCGCGCAGCGGCGGCATGCGCATGGGCACCACGTTGAGGCGGTAGTACAAATCTTCGCGGAACAGGCCCTGGCGGATCAACTGGGTCAGGTCGCGGTGGGTGGCGGCGACGATGCGCACATTGGCGCGGATCGGATTGCGGCCGCCGACCATGGTGTATTCGCCTTCCTGCAAAACGCGCAAGAGCCGGGTTTGCGCCTCCGGCGGCATGTCGCCGATCTCGTCCAAAAATAACGTGCCGCCCTCGGCCTGCTCGAAGCGCCCCGATGCCCGGGCGCCGGCGCCGGTAAAGGCCCCCTTTTCATGGCCGAACAATTCGCTTTCGATCAATTCCCGCGGGATCGCCGCCATGTTGATGGCAACGAACGGAAAGTTTTTGCGCTTGCCGTAATCATGGAGGGCGCGCGCCGCCAGCTCTTTGCCGGTGCCAGAATCGCCGTTGATCAGGACCGTCAAATCCGTATTCATGAGCCGCGCCAGGGACCGGTAAACATCCTGCATGGCCGGCGAGCGGCCAATCAGCGGCAAGGCTTCTTCGTCCGGTTTGGCTTCCGGGGAGCGTGCGGCAACGGTGGATTCCAAGGCGCGTTTGACGATGCCGGTCAGCTCGTTGATGTCGAAGGGCTTGGGCAGATAATCAAAGGCGCCGCGCTGCGCCGCGTTGACCGCCGTCATCAACGTGTTCTGAGCGCTCATCACGATCACCTGTAATTCGGGGCGGATTTTCTTGATCCGGGGGATCAGATCGAGACCGCTTTCATCGGGCATGACAACATCGGTGACCACCACATTGCCCTCACCTTCGGAAACCCACTTCCACAACGTGGCGGCGTTTCCGGTTGTGCGCACCTCATAGCCGGCACGGCCCAGCGCCTGGTCAAGAACGGTGCGAATGGCGGCATCATCATCGGCGACCAGGACCACTTGTTCGCTCATGATGTCTCCTCCGCGACCGGCAGCATGACGCGAAACTCGGTCCGCCCCGGCTGGCTGTCGAATTCGATAACGCCGCCATGATCGTCAACCATCTTGGCGACCAGGGCCAGGCCAAGGCCACTGCCCTTGGGTTTGGTGGTGACGAACGCATCGAACAACTCGTTTTGCAAATTGGCCGGGATGCCGGGGCCGTTATCCTGGATGGTGACCACCAGCGGCAGATGCAACTGGGCGCGGCTGCCTTGGACGGCGTAGCGGACACCGTGCCGGTACTGGGTGGTGAGCTGAATTTCGCCATTGGAGGCAGGCGCCGCCTCCGCAGCGTTCTTCACCAGATTGAGGAATATCTGAACAAGCTGGTCATGGTTGCCTTCGACCGGCGGCAGCGACGGATCGTACAGTTCGAGAATATTGAGATCCTGGGCAAAGCCGGCCTTGGCCAGGGCCTTGACCCGTTCCAGCACCAAATGGATATTCACCGGCACGGTGTCGAGCACGCGCTGATCGGAAAACACCTCCATGCGGTCGACCAGCGCGCAAATGCGGTCGGTTTCATCGCAAATCAGACGCGTCAATTTCTGGTCGTCCGCATCGGCGGCCTGTTCGAGAAGCTGCGCCGCGCCTCGAATGCCGGACAAAGGGTTCTTAACCTCGTGGGCCAGCATGGCGGCCATGGCGGTGACCGAACGCGCCGCATTCCGGTGCGTCATCTGGCGATCAACCTGATCGGCGATGGAGCGCCCGAAAATATTGATCACGGCCGAGCCCGGATGATCATCCAGCGGCGAGACCTGCACATTTATTACTTGGCGCTGGATGCGCGGCGTGGCAATGGTCAGGCCAGTCTCGAAGACGCTGTTGCCGTCGTTCATGGCCTGCGCCAACAATGATATCAGCGGCGAATCGACGGGAATAAACTGGGCGATGTCATGGCCGCGAATTTGGCTGGCGCTGGCTGCAAAAAATTCCTCGCCGGCATCGTTGATGAATTGAATGGTCCGGTTCGGGGCCGCCACAATCACAACGCTTTCAAGCGCATTCAGAATGGCATCGGCGCCGATATCGGCACCAACACCAGGCGCAAAATCTAAGGCCGCTTCGCTGCTCATGCCGCTTCTCTTTCGAGCAAGGGCGCATAAAACCGGTGGATGGTGTCGATCACTTCGGCGGCGTCGGTCAGTTCCATGATGCGCGCCCTGAATTCGGCTGAGCGCGGCAGTCCTTTCGAATACCAGGCCAAATGTTTGCGCGCGATGCGCAGGCCATGTTCGTGGTCATAATGGCTAAGCATGTCTTCGTAGTGTTCGAGCATAACCGACAGCCGCACTTCAAGGGGAGGGTCTTCCAGGGTTTGCCCGGTTTCCAGATAGTGGCGCACTTGCCCTAGAAACCAGGGCCGGCCATAGGAGCCGCGCCCGATCATCACGCCGTCGGCACCGGATTGGTCGAGCAGCGCGCGCGCATCCTCGGGCCTGGTCACGTCGCCATTGCCGATTACTGGAATTTTTACCGCCTGCTTGACCTTGGCGATAAAGCGCCAATCGGCATCGCCGTTGTAGAACTGGCACCGGGTACGGCCATGCACGGTGATCATTTGAACGCCGGCGTCTTCGGCAATGCGCGCCAATTCGGGTGCGTTGCGATTGTCATCATCCCAGCCCGTGCGCATCTTTAAAGTGACCGGCAGATCAACCGCTCCGACCACCGCTTCGATTATCTTTTGGGCCTTGAATTCGTCGCGCATTAGGGCCGAACCGGACAGGCTTTTGGTCACCTTCTTGGCCGGGCATCCCATATTTATATCGATGATCGCGGCGCCCCTGTCTGCGTTGAGGCGCGCCGCCTCGGCCATCAATTCGGGCTCGCAACCAGCCAGTTGCACGGCCATCGGAAACTCCTCGGCCGAGTTGGACGCCATTTTCATGGTGCGCCGGTTGGCATAAATCATCGCCCGGCTGGCGATCATTTCCGATATCACCAGACCGGCACCATAGCGCTTAGCCAGACGTCGATAAGGCATATCGCTGACGCCGGACATGGGCGCCAGAATGACCGGGTTATCCAGGGTGATGGGACCGATATGGATTGTCATGGGTATGCAGCCATAAAAATACTGCCCATTTATTGGGCAAAATTAGGGAAAGCGCAAACGAATATGAAACTTTGAGCAGATCAAGCCATCAAAATATCGGTAACGAACTTCACGCCCGGATAGCCGAGGGTCAGCAAAAGATAGGCCAGCAATACCACGCGGGTGGTTGCTCGGCCCCGCAATCCGCTGCGAAAATGTAAAATCAGCAAGACCAAAAGCACCGCAAATACCGCGAACGCAAAGGTGGTTTTATGGTCGAGCAGCACCAGATTTCCGGTTTCCAGAAATTGCGTCGCCATGCCGGTAGCGAGGCCAATGGCCAGCACAATCACGCTCGCCAGCAACAGATTGACCACCAGTTTCTCGGAACCGGCGACCGACGGCAGCATACGGGAAAAGCTGGTCCGCGCCTTGGTCTTGATGGCCCGCTGCTGCATCGCCGCCGCTAACGAGCCGACCGCCGCCAAGGTAATCAGCGCATAGGTGGCGACAGAGACCGCGATGTGGGTTCCGATCCAGGCCAGCGGAGCGCCGCCGGTCAGCGGCACTTCCGGCGCCTGCCCCCAAGCGGTGGCCAGAATGGCGAGAACCAAAAGATACGGCAGCAACAACGGCGTCCAGCGCCAGGCATCGTCGGAAATCGCCGCGATAAGGGCAAAGATGATTAGACAGGCGGCGACGGTCAGCCATAGGGCCGTGGATATGCCGGTGCTCCAGCCTGCCGATTGGCGCACATAGACCCAGGAGAGTGTGCCCACCAGGGCGACGCCGATCACCGACCAGAACACCAAATCCCGCTTTGGCGCCGCCCGGAAGACAAACAACGCCGCAGGAATAAGGGCGACCAGGGCGCTAAGCCTCAACATATAGGTTTCCATAAAACCGTTCCCAATGTGGCGCGGGCCTGAAATTTGCCAATGAGGCACCCGATTTATACCATATGGCGTACTTGGCAAGCCTTGATCCGTATTCTAGCCTAAATTCGCCATTCGGCGAAATCATCAAGAGTTGAGGTACAATGAGCGTCACAGGAGGATTTACAGCGCTGCTGGTTTCGGCGGGACGCGGCCACCGGTTCGGCGGCGAAACGCCAAAGCAATACCTGGATGTGGGTGGTGTGCCGCTGCTTCGAACCAGCGCGCAAACCTTTCTGAAGCACCCGAAAATCGACGCAGTATCTGTGGTCATTCACCCCGACGACCGCGCCCTTTATGAGGTGGCGGTCGAAGGATTGGGTTTGGCGGAGCCGGTCCTCGGCGGCGCCGAACGCCAAGATTCCGTGCGCATCGGCCTGGAAGCGATGACCACCAATGCGCCCCGGGCCGTGCTCATCCACGACGCCGTCCGACCATTCGTCTCCGATGCGGTCATTTCCAGCGTGATCGCCGCCATTACCCCCGAAACAGGCGCCATTCCGGCCCTTGCGGTCACTGATACCCTGAAGCGGGGCCAGCAAAATGGCGGCTCCGTTCATATTACCGAGACCGTGCCCCGGGATGCCCTGTGGCGGGCGCAAACGCCGCAAGGCTTTCCCTATGGCGCCTTTTTGGCCGCCCACCGGGCCGCCGCGGGATCGGTGCTGACCGACGATGCCGCCGTCGCCGAGGCAAGCGGCCTCGCCGTTGCCATGGTCGCCGGCGAGGAAAGCAATTTCAAGATCACCGGCCCTGAGGATTTGGCCCGCGCCGAGGCCGAAGCAAGCGGTGCCGGCGCGCGCGGTATCAGCCGCACCGGGTTTGGCTTCGATGTGCACCGCTTTGCGCCCGACCGGCCACTCATGCTGGGTGGCATCGAGATCCCCTTTGATCAAGGCCTGGACGGCCATTCGGATGCGGACGTGGCCCTACACGCGGTGGTCGATGCGCTCCTGGGTGCCATCGGCGCCGGCGATATCGGCGTCTATTTCCCGCCCAGCGAAGCCCAGTGGAAAGACGCAGCATCGCATATCTTTTTGAAGGCCGCCGGCGACGCGGTTGCCGTCGCCGGCGGTATCATCCGCTCCATCGATCTGACGATCATCTGCGAGGCGCCCCGGATCGGCCCCTATCGGGATGCCATGCGCCTCCGCATCGCCGAGATTTTGGATATTTCGCCCCGCACGGTTAACATCAGCGCCACCACCACGGAGCGCCTCGGCTTCACCGGCCGCGGCGAAGGCATTGCCGCGCAGTCCGTGGTTAATATTGAGTTATTATAAATACTTACACGGTTTTTTTATCAATAAAGTTTAAAAAATCGAGGTTGCCGACAGCAATCGGCAAGGCGACCACGCAGGGGCAATCGTAGCTGTGCAGCGCCTTGATGCGGGCAATCAGCGGCTCTAGCAATTCCGATTTGGTTTTGAGGATGAAGCTGACTTCCGGCTCCGATTGGACGGCGCCGTCCCACCAATAAACCGATTCCATGGCCCCCAGAATGTTGGCGCAAGCCGCCAGCCGCTCCGCGACGATGGTTTTGGCGATGGCGCGCGCCTCTTCATTGGTGGCGGCGGTCACATAGACAAGATGCTGGGACATGACATAACTCCGAAATTTGGACAAGCGCACCAATCTAATCTACTATCGCCATCAAGGTCACCGTTATCGTCTTAAAAACCGGGGAGGTTGATATGGACGGGCAAGCGGAAAGCGTGGCGGAAAACGCCGCCAGAACGGCGAAACCTTCCGGGGCGCAGCGCAAGTGGCTGAGCCGTGGCCTTGACCAGCCCGGCGGCAAGCTGCCGTTGTTTGATGAGGCGGGCCAGAAGGTAAGCGGGCGCACGGTGAAAAGCTGCGTCAGTCAAGGCTGGGCCGAGCCTTGGTTCGCTAACCCGATCAAGCCCGACTGGCAAGTTTGTAAATTGACCGAGGCTGGCCGCAAAATAATTACCGGTGATTGACAGATATTTTTTCCGAGACCGTAACGCTGGCGCCTACTCCAATTCCTCAACGTCGATATAGCCCTTTTCGACCGCGTCGCGGAGCGCATCGAACGCCACCCGCGCTTCTTCGTAGGCTTCACGCTTTTGGCGAAGATCGTCGATATAACCTTCGTCCAATGATTCGCCCGCTTCGTTGACGCTCATATTCACTGCCGCCGCCAGATAGCGCGCCCGAAGACGCCCGACGGCAACCGCGAATCTCAGAATTTTATCTTTGTTCAACTCCGGTATGCGGCCATGAATCAGCTCTCGGTTGGCTTGGCGTATACCTAGCTCTATCTCGCTCAGAAAGCGTTTTTGATTGAGAAGGTCGCGATAATCGTCACCGGAATCGGTCATGGACATGCACTGCCTTGTTGAATTTTAACGGCTCATCATAGTCATTTAAACAAAATAGTATTTCTGTGACGTTGATCACAGCGAAAAATCACAAATGCCGTCATATTCGCCAAAGATCACTTGTGATCTGCATTATTATGTTCCCTCAAGAGCATAACTCAAGCCGGCCTTCGGGCCGGCTTTTTTTTGTGGCATCGGTAAAGCAGTTAAAATTCGTGGACGTAAAGAACGCCAGACGATAGATTCCGGCGCAATCTCGCGAAGCTAAGAGGAACCCGGATGACCGATTCGCAACATAACCTGCGCGCCCTTGGCGCCGAGGCCGGCATCCCGGCGTCGCCGGACGAGGCCGTTCTGGAAAAAGTCGATAATCCGCACACCGGAACGGCCTATTGCGTACGCTTCACCGCTCCCGAATTCACCTCGCTCTGCCCGATCACCGGGCAGCCCGATTTTGCTCATCTGGTGATTGATTACGTGCCCGGCGCCCATATTCTGGAAAGCAAATCTTTGAAGCTTTACTTGAATTCCTTTCGCAATCACCCGGCCTTCCACGAAGATTGCACGGTTTCCATCGCCAAGCGTATCCAGGCCGAGATCGCGCCCCAATGGCTGCGCATCGGCGGCTATTGGTATCCAAGGGGCGGCATTCCCATCGACGTCTTCTACCAAACGGACGAGCCACCCGAGGACGCCTGGATCCCCGAGCAGAAGGTCGAAGCCTACCGCGGCCGCGGCTGAGCAATCGCAATCAGATTTTGAAGCCCAGGCGGTGGCCGATGGCCGGCTTGAGGACGCCGCCGCCGGCCCCAGCAATCGGATGCCGCGTGCCATGACATAAGTTATCGGAAGTCCATTATCTTCACTTCCCTGATCAGAGGCGGTAAAGTACACTGCGGGAATACCGATATAGAGCTATGTAATTTGGCAACACAAGCAAACGGGGAGCCTAAAACATGACCTTTATAAACAATTCACTATGGACTATCGCCGCTGCGGCAGCCATCGCCTTGGCGGGTCCGACGCCAGCCAAGGCCGGATTTTACGACGGCAAGGATGTGACCGTCATCATGAATGTTGGCGCCGGCGGCGGCCTGACCCGCTCGGGGCGTCTGTTTACCAACACCATGAAAAATTATCTCGGCAAGGGCACCAATATGGTGATCAAAAATATTGCCGGCGCCGGTGGCGTTAAAGGCATGAATTTTTTCGCCGAGAAGACCAAACCCGATGGATTGACGGTGTTGTGGGGAACGTCGCAACAAATGGCTCAGTTGCTCAAATTGCGCGGTGTGCGTTTCGATTTGTCTAAATTGACCGTTATCGGCGCTGGCAGTTCTTCCTATGTCAGCATCGCCCGCTCTGATTTTCCGCCCGGCTTGAAGAGGGCCGGGGACCTGTTGAAAGTCAAAAAGATGATTGTCGGCGGCCGCGGCACGACCGATGGGCTGGGCCTTTGGGCGCGCCTGCCGCTATTGATATTGGGCGTCGATTACCGGTACGTGCCCGGATACCGGGGGCAGCCCAAGATGAACGCGGCCATTCGGGCCAAGGAAATCGGCTTGCTGTCCACCGGATCGACCGGTTATTTCGCCTTCTATGAAAACACCATTTTGAAATCCGGCGAGGGCACGGCGCTCTATTATCATTCCACCCTGACCCCGGACGGAAAGTTTTCTAACCCGGGCGTGTTCCCTCCGGGCCTGAAGCATTTTAGCGAATATTACAAAGAAACCCATGGCGGCAAATCGCCCTCGGGCCCGTTGTGGGAAGCCTACAAATGGATATCGCGTTACAATTCCCGCCCCTTCGGCATGTATGCCCTTAAAGCCGTTGACCCGGCCAGGATCGCCGATCTTCGCGGCGCATTTCGCAAGAACCTCACCGACCCGGATTTTCTGGCCGGATGGCGCAAGGCGCAAAAGACCGACCCCAATTTTGGCGTCGGCGAAGAGGTTGATTGGCTGCTAAAGGAATTCAACAATATCAGCCCGGCCGCTTTAGCGGGATTGAAAAAACTGACGGCATCGAAAAAGAAAATGAAGAAGAAATAGCGCGCTTGAATGATGCGGCGGGGCACAAATCCCGCCGCGCCGTTCCCTTGCCGTAAAGTAACCCGCCCGACATGTTCGAAGCTCTCCTAGAAGGCCTGTTCGCCGTTTTTCAATGGCCGGCTATCGGCTTTTTATTGCTCGGCGTTTTGCTGGGAATATGGCTGGGTGCCGTTCCCGGGTTGGGCGGCATCATCGGCTTGGTGCTATTGCTGCCGTTTACGTTTGGCATGGATACGATCCCGGCCTTCGCGTTGCTGTTGGGCATGTTTGCGGTCACCTCGACCAGTGACACCATTGCCTCGGTTATGTTGGGGATACCGGGGACCGCCGCCTCCCAAGCAACCATTCTGGACGGCTATCCCCTGGCGCAACAAGGCAAAGCGGCACGCGCCTTCGGTGCCGCCTTCACCGTGTCGGCATTCGGCGGCGTCTTTGGTGCGATCATCCTTGCCGTATCGCTGCCGCTTATTCTACCGATCATCAAGTCGTTCGCCTCGCCGGAGCTTTTTGTCCTTGGCATGCTTGGATTGGCCATGGTGGGCTCTTTAAGCGGCGGATCTATTTTGAAAGGCCTGACCGTTGCGGCCCTCGGTATTCTGCTATCAACCGTGGGTTATGGTGAAGCGGAATCCATCCCGCGCTTTCATTTCGAAACCGATTATCTGCTCGACAATCTTCCGCTTATTCCAGTGGTCCTCGGCCTGTTCGCCATTCCGGAATTAATGGAACTGGCGATCCGCAATGTGTCCATATCCAGAGTGCCAAAGGATCAGACCGAAGGCGGCGGCATGCTCGAGGGCGTCAAGGATGTCTTCCGCCATTGGTGGCTGGCGCTCCGCTGCGCGGCGATCGGAACCTATGTGGGCATGTTGCCAGGACTGGGGGCCGCGATCGTCGATTGGGTTGCCTACGGACACGCCGTTCAAAGCGCCAAGGATAAATCGAAGTTCGGATTTGGCGATATCCGCGGCGTCATTGCGCCAGAGGCCGCCAACAATGCCACCCGCGGCGGATCGCTCATCCCGACGGTTGCCTTTGGTATTCCCGGCAGCCTCGGCACCGCCATATTGCTAGGCGCCCTCCTGATCCAGGGTCTGAAACCCGGACCCGATATGCTGACCACCGAATTACACATCACCTTCTCCATGGTGTGGACCATCGTGATCGCCAATATTGTTGCTGCCGGGCTCTTGATGGTTTGGAGCAAGCAGGTGGCCAAGATTGCGTTTTTGCCGGGCCATTTGATTGTGCCCGGCGTTATCTTGTTCGTATTCTTGGGCGCCTGGCTGGGCGGCGCCGCAATCGGCGATTGGATATCCTGCCTAGCCTTTGGCATTATCGGTTATGTAATGAAGCGCGGCGGCTGGCCGCGCCCGCCGCTGATCCTGGCTCTGATCCTCGGCAACATCATGGAAAACGCCTTCCAGATCAGCATGGGGGCCCACGGCGGATTTGGCTGGCTGTCCCGCCCCGTGGTCCTCATCGTCATCGCGCTCATTGCCCTGACCATCCTTTTATCGGCCCGTGGCATCACCAAGAATAAGGCGGCCCAAAAGGCCGACGCCGATGATCCCGCCAGTGCCGTCCGCCAAGAGGCATCGGAAGGCGGCGCCAGAAATCCCCTGCTATCTCTGCCGTTCACGATCATTCTGTTCGTGCTATTTACCTGGGCCGGGCTGCAAGCCTTCGCTTGGCCGGAATCGGTTCGCGAATTTCCGCTGATGTCGGCGGTGCCCGGCGCCGTCATGGTGTTTTTTGTTCTGATTTCCGACAGCAGACAGGCGTATGCGGAGATCGGCAAACATGGCGGTCTTTCGCCCGCCCTCGCGGCGGCATTCGACAAAGCGCTCCTTAACAAAGCCAGCATGTTCTTTGGTTATCTCCTGGTGATGATCTTGGTCATGCCGTTTATCGGGCAGAAATTCGCCTTGCCCCTGTTCATACTGGTCTATCTCATCCGCTGGGGTGGCTACAATTGGCGCATCGCGGGCGGCTACGCCTTTGGTGGCTGGCTGATGATCGTCGGCTTTTACGACCGCATATTGGACATGCTGTGGTACCCGTCCTGGCTCGATAGCTGGCTTCCGGAATTGCTGCCGTCCTGGTTGCCCCGCTGGTTTTTCGTTTAAATTCAAATTATTCTGAAAGGTATTGATGATGTCATCCACACCGCCGCACCACATCGAAACCTGTATCCCGGAACGGCGCGAGCCGGGCGTGATGGTCTTTAATATTCGCCCGGGCGGCATCGCTGAACAAGAAGGCGGCGCCATCGGCTGGTTTGTCGGCATCGGCCAGGACGGCGAATTCAAACTAAACATGAATTTCGATGCCCCGACCCAGGACGTGCGCCGGCTGGCGAACGGCAATCTGCTCATTTCCCTGACCACCACCGGCGTGATCATGGAAGTGACGCCGGCGGGCGAGACGGTGCGGCGATGGCATGTGGCCGGCAAATGGCTGGACACGCCACCACCTGAGGGCAGCATAGAAATCGACCTCCCCCTCACCCACCACACGATCAATGTATTCCCGAACGGCAATTTGATGCTGCTGAGCGCAGAGATGCGGCAGTTTGATGATTGGCCCGAAAGCGACAGCGATCCGGATGCCGGTCGGAGAATCGCCAACGTGATCGGCGATCTGATTTTGGAAGTTTCGCCCGAGGGCGCCATCCAACGTCAATGGAAGTTGCTCGATATCCTGGACCCCTACCGGCTTTGTTATGGAAGCTGTTCCGGCTATTGGAAAGCGCGCGGCTTCGAGAACAGTAACGATTGGTGCCACACAAACGCGGTCACCTATAGCGCGGCGGACGATTGCCTCATCGCATCCCTCAGAACCCAGGACTGCCTGATCAAGTTTTCCGCCGCCACCGGCGAATTGAAGTGGATCCTCGGCAATCCCGGCAACTGGCAGGCGCCTTGGTCGGAAAAGCTTTTAAAACCCGTCGGCGATGTGGAATGGCAGTACCATCAGCACGATGTTTCCATCACGCCGGACGGCACGGTCCTTTGTTTCGATAACGGCAATTTCCGTGCCCTGCCCTTCGCCGAAACGATGCCCGACGAAGCATGCTACAGCCGCGGCGTCGAGTACGCCGTCGATGAAGAGGCCATGACCGTTACCCAAGTCTGGTCCTATGGTAGCGCCGAAGGCGATAACGTCTATGCCTGCTATCAGGGCGGCGCCTACCGCCTGCCCAAGACCGGCAACACCTTCCTTACCTATGGCGGCGTCTGCACCAAGGACGGCGTGCCTTCCAGCGACAACGCCGGCAGCTTCGCCCGTTCCCGATTGGTGGAGGTGACGCCAAGCGGCGACGTGGTCTTCGATATGTGGATCGATTCCGGCGAGGCAGATGGCGGCGCGCCACTGTCTTCGTTCCGGTCCGAACATTTTCCGGAATAGAATCCCTGGAAATATTGACTCCCATCGGCCCGCACCTACAATCTCTCCGGCAACGGGGGAGCGGCACATGAGCGAGACAAGCGGGCAAGGCGTATTGGATCGCCCCAACAGCTATATCGGACAAAGCGTGCCACGCCCCAATGTGGAGCGGCTGCTGCACGGCCAGGGCACCTTTACCGATGATATCCAGCTAAAGCGTATGGTGCATCTGGCGTTTCTACGCTCACCCCACGCCCATGCGGACATCGTTACCTTGGATTTTACCGCCGCCAAACAAAGCCCCGGCGTCATCGCCGTGGTAAGCGGCGAGGACGTTGCCGCACTCTGCGAGCCATGGCTTGGGCTTCTCACCCATCTGCCGGGCTTGCGAACGGCGGCGCAGTATCCCATGGCCATGGGCCGTGCCCGCTGGCAAGGCGAGCCGGTCGCCGCCGTCGCAGCCCAAAGCCGCGCCGAGGCCGAAGATGCGCTGGATTTGATCCAAGTTGAATATGCGGAACTGCCGCCGGTGACCGATGAGGCCGCCGCGCTGGAGCCGGACGCCCAGCCTATCCATCCCGAGTTGGGAGACAATGTCTGCTTTGACCGCACTGTCGATGAGGGCGATGTGGACGCCGCCTACGCCGCCGCCGAAGTGGTGGTCGAGGAAGAGTACATCTTCAACCGGCATACAGGCGTCACCATGGAAACCCGCGCCATCATCGCCGATTTCAACCCCGGCGACGATATGCTGACGGTCTATTCCTCCACCCAGGTTCCGCACCAGTTGCAAGCCCTGCTGGCCAAGCATTTCAGGCTTCAAGAACACAAAGTCCGGGTCATCGCCAAAAATGTCGGCGGCGCGTTCGGCATGAAGGCGCATCTTTATGGCGATGAATTTGCCGCCGTGGCCCTCGCCATCATGCTCAAGCGACCGGTCAAATTCACCCCCGACCGGCTGGAATCCTTCGCCGCCGATCTGCATGTGCGCGGCTTCAAGGCGAAGGCCAAAATGGCGGTGGACAAGGACGGCAAGATCACCGCTTTCGAGATGGACACCTTGGCCGGCATCGGCCCCTACTCCATGGCCCCCCGCTCTTCGACAATTGAGACCAATCAGGTGCTGAATTTGAGCGGCGGCTGTTATCCGATCCAGAATTACCGCGCCCGGGGCCGCATCGCCTTTCAGACACTGGCCATGACATCGGGCTATCGGGGCGTCGGCCATCCGTTGGCCATGGCGATCACCGAAGGGTTGGTGGACCTGGCAGCGGCGAAGCTCGATATGGACCCGCTGGATGTCCGCAGACGCAATTTGATCGCCGACGATGCCTATCCGTGCAAGTCGGTCACCGGCATGCCGTTTGAGAAACTAACCCATCAGGCGGCCTTGGCCAAATTGGAAGACATGATCGGCTATGACGCCCTGCGCGCCGATCAGGCAGCGCAAAGAAAAAACGGCATCTATCGGGGCATCGGCTTTTGCTCGCTGATCGAACTTTCTAGCCCGAGCCCTATGTTCTACGGCGCGGGCGATGCCCCCATTTCGGCCCAGGACGGCTGCACCATCCGACTGGATGCCAAGGGCAATATCGTCTGTTCATCCGGCGTCACAGAACAAGGCCAAGGCGCCGAAGCGGTGATGGCGCAGGTCGCGGCGACCGTCTTCGGGGTAAGCACCGATAAGGTGCAGATTATCACCGGTGATACCGACGTGACGCCCTACGGCGGCGGCACCTGGGGCAGCCGCGGCACCGGCATCGCCGGCGAGGCGGTCAACAAGGCCGCGCGTGCCTTGCGCGAAAATGTTCTCGACGTGGCCGGCGTCATGCTACAGGCGGAGCCCAGTAGCCTGGATATCCGCGCCAACATGATCGTGGATGCTTCAGGCGGAACTGAGCGGCTGTCCCTCGCCGAGATTGGCCGCGTCGTCTATTACCGGGCCGATACCTTGCCGAAGGATTTCCAATCCGAGCTTACCGTCACCCGCCACCACGTGCCCAAGAAATATCCGTTTTCCTTCACCAACGGCGCGCACGCCGCCCATATCGAAGTGGACGTGAGCACCGGGCTCACCAAAGTTTTGAAATATTGGGTGGTAGAGGATTGCGGCACGGTCATCAATCCGATGCTGGTGGACGAGCAAATCCGCGGCGGCGTCGCCCACGGCCTCGGCGAAACCTTGTTCGAGGAATGTATCTACAATGACCATGGCCAGCTCTTGAACGGCAACATGGCCGATTACCTGGTGCCCATGGCGCCCGAATTACCCGATGTGGAGGTGGCCCATCTGGTCTCCCCAACGGACGATACCGAGCTGGGCGCCAAGGGCGCCGGCGAAGCGGGCACCTCGGGCGCGCCGGCAGCCATCATGAACGCCATCAACGACGCCTTGCGCCCGCTTGGCGCCAGGGTCAATCATTTCCCGTTCACGCCGGAGCGAGTGTTGCGAGCCTTGGGGAAAATTTAAGATCATGGAGCCATTCGAGGATTTTGCCCACACCGGCCCCGATACCCTGGCCGGTCAATTCATTCGCCGCTTCTGGCAGCCGGTGATGGTGTCCGAAGATTTGGAACCCATGCGGCCCCAAAGGATCCAGGTCCTCGGCCAATATTTCACCGCCTACCGGGGGGAAGACGGTAGGCCCCATCTGGTTCAGGACGCCTGCCCGCACCGGCAAACGCAGCTATATCTCGGCTGGGTTGAAGATGACTGCATCCGCTGCTTCTATCACGGCTGGAAGTTCGATGGCGAGGGAACCTGCGTCGAGCAGCCCGCAGAGAACGAAAGCTTCAAGGACAAAGTGCGTATCGAAGGCTATCCGGTACGCGATTATCTGGGGTTCGTGTTCGCCTTTCTGGGAGAAGGTGAGGCGCCGGTATTTCCCCTGTTCCCCGAGGTGGACGAGACCACCGACACGGTCACCTACAACTGCCATCCGGTGCCTTGCAATTATTTCCAGCGCGTCGAGAACGATCTGGACGAGGTGCATCTGCATTTCGTGCACCGAGTCTCCACCGACGAAATCGGCCTCAGCCAATTGCCGGAAATCGATGTGGCGGAGCGCGATTACGGCATCCTGCGCAAGGGCCGCCGCGCCGACGACGGCAACAACGTGACCCGCACCGCCCACATCATGATGCCCAATGTGTTGTTCACCGTTACCCCGGCGAGTGCCGCCGATCCGGACTGGAACCTGCATATCGCGTGGCGGGTGCCCATCGATGACGAGACCATGGCCAGCTTCATCCTCGCCGTCCGAAAGGGCGGCGGCGAAGGCTTGGTGCGGCGCCCACCCACGGACCCGGACCCCAACGACATCACCGAAGAGGTGCTCGCCGGGCGCCTTCGGGTGCAGGATTTGGACCCAGGCTATCGGGGCCTCTTTAACGTCCAGGACAATGTGGCCCTGGCGGGACAGGGGCGCATCGTCGATCGCTCCCTCGACCGGCTCGGCGCCTCAGACAAGGGCGTCATCCTGTTGCGCCAACTTTGGGAGCGGGAAATGAAAGCGATCCATGAGGGCCACCCCATCAAGGACTGGCGCCGCCCGAAAACCTCGTTCCTGGATATCCAAAGCCGCGAGATGGAACTGGTGAAGAGCTAGGGAACTCCGGCGGCGCGCATCAGTTCGGCAAACTTGGCGCGGACTTCATCATCCCTGACAAGTTTCGGCAGGTTCCAATTGTCGAGCACGAATTCCGGGTAATTGGCTGCAACGCGCGCTGCAAGTTTGCGCGCATCGTCCTCTCGTCCACACCCCATTAAGGCGGCCGATCCCCAACAGATGGCCGGCGGCCCAACTGGCCCGCCGCGCCCAACGTTCGCCTCAAGCACTTCGACCGCCTTCTCATAATCTCCCGCGAGAAGGTAGGTTTGGCCAAGTTGGTTCAAATAGGGTCCACCGATGAATTGAGGATTGAGAGAAATAGCCTGCTCCAAGGCCTTCACGCCATCTTCGGATTTGCCAACCAGACCGAGGAACATCCCCAGATAGGCATGCGCATCGGCATCGTTGGGTTGGCGTTGAACAGCTTCGCGAGCAGCGGAAATCGCTTGCTCAAATTGCCTTTGGTGCATCAAGGCAAAGCCTTTTGCGGTATAGGACCAACCGAAGGTTTCGTCCACCTTGATCGCCTGCTCTGCCAAACCCAAGGCCCGTTCCACCTCTACCGTAGGGTCGGTGAAACTCCAGGACGAGCCGAAGCAGAGCATCATCGCGACGCCCGCATAGCCGCCGGCAAAATCCGGGTCCATTTCGATGACTTGCTCGAACATTTCGCGGGCGCTGTCGATACGTTCCGGTACCGGCGGATAAGGCGCGGCGCGGGCGCGCACATAGAGCTCGTAGGCTTCCAGGTTGCTGGTGTGGACGCGGCGCAAGCTGTCGGCCTCGCCGCGCGTCAACTGGACGCTCAGGGCTTCGACCACCTTGGCGCTCACTTCGTCCTGCAACTCGAACACATTGTCGATGGACCCATCATAGCGGTCCGCCCACAAATGCCCGCCGGTTTGGGAATCGATCAACTGGGCGTTGATGCGCACCTTGTTCCCGGCCCGGCGTACGCTGCCTTCGAGCACATAACGGACGCCCAATTCTTTGGCCACCTTGCGCACGTCGGCGCCTTGGCCCTTGTAAATGAAGGACGAATTTCGGGCGACCACGAATAGGCCTGATATCTTTGAGAGATCGGTAATCAAATCCTCGGTCATCCCGTCGGCGAAGGATTCCTGGTCTTTATCGCCGGACATATTATCGAAAGGCAGAACCGCGATGGACGGCTTTTCCTCTTCCGCATCTGGCACCGCCACGGCGACAGCCTCGAAGCGCAGCGCATAGGCTTGCACCGGCGCCGAGACGTTTTTGACCTCCTGTGGCCCCATATCCTCGTAGACCACTTGAATACGGTTGCGGACCGATTCGTACACCATACCGGAAATACAGATGCCGCCCGGCTCCGCCAGCCCTTCCAGGCGCGCCGCCACATTGACGCCTTCGCCATGGATGTCGCGGCCATCGTCGATGATGTCGCCGAGATTGATGCCCATGCGGAAATCCAGGCTGCTGGCGGCCAAGCTTTGTTGCAAGGTTATTGCGCAATTGACAGCGTCCTGAACAGTTGCAAATTCCACAAGAAAACCGTCGCCGGTGAGTTTCACAATCCGGCCATGACGGCTTTCGACGGTGGGCCCGATCACGTCATCACGGGCAGCGCGCCAGGCGGCTACCGTGCCGTCGGTGTCCTCCTCCATCAGCCGCGTATAGCTGGCCACGTCAGCGGCCAGAATGGCGGCGAGCCTGCGCTCCATGGATTGATCGCTCATCGCCAGTTCCTGCTCAATGCTCGCTCAACAATCGGCCGAAGCCTTCGATCTTGTCGTCGATGCCGCCAGCGCGCAGCCCGGCCCAAAAGGTGGAGGCGTTGGATGTGATCACCGGCTTGCCAAGCTCGTCTTCCAAAGCCTGCGCAATGCCGGCAGAGCCGAAATTGGCGCAGCTTATGAACACCGCCTCAGCCTCGTCCCGATCAACGGCGCGGGCGTGGACCAGAATCTCGTCCGGCGCCACCGACGCATAATCGGTCCCTTTCGGCCCGCCAGATGTTTCCTTTTTTGAAAAGTCATACCCGGCCATGGCGACCACTTCGACGCCGTGGTCGGCCAAGTACCCTTTTTCGTGCGCGTTGGTCTCTTCGGAATATGGCGTCGCCATGGATATGCGCGTAACGCCAAGCGTCTCCAATGCCTGCAACACCGAAGATGCCGTTGCCACCGCCGGCGCGCCGGTGACGCTTTCCAGCTTGGCTTTCAGCATATCCGCCGGGCAGGCCATGGAGCCCACCGTGCAGTTATAGGCAACGATGGTCGAGCCGCAGGTTTTTAATTCATCGAGGCGGATTTCCAAATCGTCCATCAATTCTTTGAAATCATCGTGCTCGGGATGGAAATGGATCGGCATGCGGGTGAAGTGGCTGGTGACGCCATCCGGCGCCATGGCGGCAAATTCCGGCTCGGTCACCGTATTCACGGTCGGGATAATGACGCCGAGCCGGGCCCGCCAGCCGAGCGGCTTTGTTCCTTGTGCATTAGGCATTGGCTACCTCCTTGCGCAGGCCCGCCCTCTCCAACCGGGGCAGTACCTCGTCCCTGAAATAGGGAAAATGTTCGGTGTAATTTACCAGACCCATGGCAATTCCGGAAACGCCCATATCGCTCAGTTCCTGCATCTTGGCAACCACCTCATCGGGCGTGCCGATCAGCGGATAGGCGCTGTTGCCGGCGGCAATGCGCCGCCACATGGCGGTCTTCACTTCGTCCGAAAGGGTTGGATCGTCGCGTATGCCTCGCCCGATGAACATGCGGTCCACGGCTTCGGTGTCAGCGTGATCGACGGCGTAATATTGGTGATATTCCTCGGCCTCTTTGGTGGTTGGGCGGCAGACCACATAAGCGTTGGTGAAAACGCCCACATCGCGGCCAAGGGCTTTCGATTGTTCATGCACATGGGCAACGTCTTCGCGGCCTCGTTCCGGCGTCGGGATATTGCGGAACAGATAATCGGCGTTGCGGATGGCAAACTCGCGACCAGCGGGGGAGCCGCCGGCGTTCATGATCAGAGGCCAAGGATTGCTGATTGGTTTCGGCTCGGCGCGCACATTCTTCAATTGGAAAAACTTACCGTCGAAATCAAAGGGCTCGGTCTCAGTCCAGATGCGCTTGCAGATAGCCAGCCATTCTTCGCCCTGCTCGTAGCGCCGGTCATGTTCGCCCAAAGGAATGCCGAACATGCCGAACTCGTCCTCGTTCCAGCCGCAGACGATATTCAGCCCGAAGCGGCCCTGGCCAATATGATCGCAGGTGGTGATCTGCTTGGCGGCGAAGACCGGATTGATCAGACCCACATGCAGCGTGGAAAAGGCGATGATGCGCTTAGTTGCCGCCAACAACCCGCCGGCCCAGACAAGGGTCTCAAACGACGTGCCGTTGTGATCCGTCTCGCCGCCATAGCCGGCCCAACGGCCGAGCGGCAGCATGAATTCGAGCCCCGCCTGGTCCGCCATCTGGGCGATTTCGATGTTGTTTTTCCAGGTCGGCTGCCAACGCTCCGGCACCGTCGTCGTCGCGATACCGCCGGAACAGTTGGCGGCGAAAATGCCGATCTTGAACTTGTTGCCGTCCGCCATAGTTACGCCCCCCTCCCTCCTAAATCTCCGATGACCAGTCTAGCGCGCGGAGCCTCACGGCAACAATATGGTTGAACCGGTGGTCTTGCGCCCTTCGGCGTCCCGGTGCGCCTTGGCGGCGTCCTTCAAATCATAGGTTTGCCCGATCTTGATCTTGACGGCGCCGGATTTGAGCATGCGGAACAAATGGCGCGCGGACTTGCGGCGGGTCTCGGCATCGTAGAGGTAATTGGCCGCCTTGGCGCGCAGAAAGTAGGATGCGGTTTTGGCGCCCACTTCCCAAAAATCCATGGGCGGTGCCTTGCCCGACGCGCTGCCGAACAGGCAAATGAGCCCATATTTGCGGACGCTGGCGAGGCTGGCATCCCAGTGGTCATGGCCCACCGAGTCATAAACCAGATCAACACCCTGGCCGTTGGTCAGGCGCTTGATTTCCTTGGCGATGTCCTGTTTCGATGAATTGATCACATGAGCGGCGCCGTTGCGTTTGGCGAGGCGCACTTTTTCCGGCGTCGAGGCCGTGCCGATCAAGCGCGCCCCCACTGCCTTCGCCCATTGGCTGGCGATCAGCCCAACCCCGCCGGCGGCGGCGTGGAACAGAATAGTCTCGCCGCGCTTGATTTTGTGCACTTCATTGAACAGGTACTGCACCGTGCAGCCCTTGGTGAGCGCCGCTGCCGCCGTTTTGTCATCGAGCCAGCCGGGCAGCTTGATCAACTCGTCGGCGCCGCGCACGCTGGCCTCCGCATAGGTGCCGGCGCCGCCGCCGCTAAAGGCCACCCGGTCGCCGGGTTTAAAGCCTTTGACGCGCTTGCCGACGGCTTCGATCACGCCGGCACCTTCGATGCCGATAACGGCGGGAAAGCCGGCCACCTTATAGAGGCCGTTCCTGAAATAGGTGTCGGCGAAATTGAAGCCAACGGCGGTATGGCGGACCAGCACCTGATCGGGCTTCGGGTTCGCAACGTCGATCTCTTCCCATTTGAGGACCGAGGGCGGACCGTTTTTGTGGATGCGAATTGCGTTGGCTCTCATATTGGATATCTCCTTAAACCCCAAAAGTGAATCGGCTACCCACATTGGATGCCACCAGCTTATCAGGCATCCGTTCGCGCATTTTGCCGATAAAATTTGCACCGGTGCAGTGCATGGGCACAACCACATCGGGGTTGATCAATTCCAGCTCGTCCAGCGTATGATCGACATATTCATTGGGTGCCAGCCCCAAATGGAAACCACCGATTACCGCATGCACCTTGTCCGTGTTGGCGACGGCCATGGCGGTCCTAACCGTATTGATGATGCCCGTATGGCCGCAGGACGATATGACCACCAGACCGCGTCCTTCAATCATGTAGCAAGTGGCGTGTTCGTCGGGATGTTGATCGGTGACCAGCTTGCCGGCGCGCTCATCTTCGGTGTAATGGTCGTCGTCTTCCTCAACCAAGGTGCCGCCGCTGACATCTTCAAAGGAATTTCGTTCGATATAACCGCTGGTAAAGGCGTCTTGTAGATCATGAGGTTCGCTGCAACAGACCTGTTGGACGTTTCGCGCAGTCAGCGACGATCTGTCGATGGCGCCCCAGGGAACCGGTTTTTTACCTTTTTGGCCAATCCATTTTTCACGGAAAACCGTCTCGCCGCCCACGTAAAGCGATATGTCATCGCGCATGTGTGTGCGGTGCTGACCGACAAACCCGTCCAAGCCGCCGAAATGGTCGCGGTGGCCATGGCTGAGGATCAACCCATTGAGCTTACCGGGATCGATATCAAGAAGATCGAAATTGCGGTTTAGTATCTCCGGCGTGTAGCCGAAATCGAGCAGGTATTCCGCGCTTGCACCATCCTTGACGGAGGCAAGATGCAGCGACAAGCCCCACTCGGCGGCGAAGGTGGTCATTTGCCGGCCAGGTATGGCGCCCACATGTTCGATCCCGGCCATGGAATGTTCGAGCTTCGGCAAAAACCGTTCGTAAACGGAATCGACCACCACGCGGACCGACAATTTTTCCACTACCGGCGCGGCGAAGGGTGTCGCTTTAGCATCCATGTTCGTTCCTCCCATAGGTCTCTCTTCATTCCGCCATGTAAATGGCGCCGTCCTGAATTTCGATTTTGATGGATTTCAGGCTTTCGCCTTCGCATGGGCCTTGAATGCACAATCCGTCCTCCACCTGAAACGTAGCGGCGTGCATACCACAGCGGATATATTTGTGCTCCGGCTCGAAAAACTTGCCGGGCACCTGATCCAGCAAAAGCTGCGCATGGGGGCACCAGTTGATATAGGCGTAGGCCGCATCGCCGCGCCGGGCAACGAAGATGTTGCGCTGCTTGCCTTCGATGCGGGCCACCATGCCGAGGGCATCGTTATCGGCAATATCTTCCAGCGCGCAAAGCTTCGCATCGGCATCCAACATCAGGAGCCGAACCCATAGAGCCGCGCAGGATTGTCCACCAGGATTTTTTGCAACAGCGCTTCGTCGCCGTCCACATATTTGCCCAGCAGATCCACCAGATCGCCGTCGTTGGGCATGTAGCCGGCGATGTTGGGATGCGGCCAATCGGTGCCCCAAAGCAGATTATCGGGCGCCACTTCGATCAATTTTTGGGCGAACGGGATAACGTCGTGGAACGGCGTGCCGGCCTTGGAAAGGCGCTCGGCGCCGGTGATCTTGACCCAGGCGCCGGACTCTTTGACGAAATTCAGCAAAAGCTGGAAGGCCGGCTGATCGGTGCCCTGATCGGGATCGATGCGCGCCATGTGATCGAACACAATCGGCACCGGCAGGCTTTTTAATTCATCCGCACATTCGACCACGTCGTCGGCCTCCATATAGATCACCGCGTGCCAGCCGAACGGCGCCATTTTTTCGCAGACGCTGCGAATTTTGGAGAAATCCGGCTTGTTGCCGCCGGACAAATGCCGGGCGAACGAGAACCGCGCGCCGCGGGCGCCGCCCTTATCCAAACGGTCCAGCTCTTCTTCGGCCACTTCCGGCAATACCATGACAATGCCCCGGTAGCGGTCCGGGTCCGAGGCCAGGCAATCCATCATCGCCGTGTTGTCGTCGTAATGGCAGGTCGCCTGAACAATCACGGCGCGGGCCAGCCCCAATTTGTCATGCACCGATTTGATCAATTCCTTCGATGCATCCGGCGGCGTGTAGGAGCGCTTCGGATGGTAGGGGAACGTGTCGCCGGGCCCGAACACATGACAATGAGCGTCGGTGGCGAATGCCGGCAATTTCAGATCGGGCGTGCGGGTGTCGGGGTTGGGCCCCTGGATGGTCGGGCTCGTATCATCAGTCATGAAATTTTGGTCCTTTGAGTTTTAGGCGTTCTTCCAAACGCTATCGGAAACAAGTATCTGGCCTTCGAACAGGCGGCGCGCGGTTCTGAGCAGCGCTGCCCGCTTGATGACGGGATTGTCGGCGCTGCCTTCGAATTCCATCTCCACCGACATCTCGCCGGTGGGATGCTCGACGCTGAACATCTTGCGCAACCCCTCCGGGACTACCGCCACCCTGGACGCGGTGGAGCCTTCCATGATGCAGGCGGTGGCCACCGACACGGCGGCGAAGACGCCGATGGCGGCGTGGCAGTCGTGGGGGATGAACGAGCGCGTGGTGATCGAGCCGCCGTTCCGGGGCGGCGCAACCAAAGTCATTTTAGGCACGGTGAGTGAGCCCACATCTTCCAGGTTCATCATCGGGCCGACGGCGAAGCGCAATTCTTCAACGCGCTCTTTCAGCTCTGTATCGGCGTTCAGCTCGTCGCGGCTCTCGTAGCCGGTGCGGCCCACGGCGGCGGCTTCAAATAAAACGCAAGGCATGCCGTTATCGATGCAGGTGACTTCGATGCCGTTGACGGTATCGACCAGATTGCCGGTGGGCAGCAGCGCGCCGCAGGTGGAGCCCTCGGTGCCCCGGAAATTGGTCATCACCGGTGAAGCGGTGCCGGGCACGCCGTCGATGCGCGCGTCGCCGTCATATTCTGGATGGCCGCCGGGGGTGGCAAACGTCACGTCCGCAAGGCTGCTCGAATTTTCCATAAAGACGGTCAGCGTGGTTTCATCGCCCCGGGCTTCGATCATGCCCTGTTCGACCGCGAAGGCGCCAACGCCGGCCAGCATGTTGCCGCAGTTCTGTTTGATGGAGGCGCGCGGCTCATCGACCACCACCTGGACGAACAAATAATCCAGATCGACCCCGTCGCGCTCCGACGGCTTGACGATAGCCACCTTGCTTGTCAGCGGATTTGCACCGCCGACGCCATCGATCTGGCGCGCATCGGGCGAGCCCATGGCGGCAATCAGCACTTGATCGCGCAATTCGGGATCACCCGGCAAGTCCGCCGCATTGAAAAACGGCCCCTTGGACGTGCCGCCGCGCATCAACACGCATGGAATTTTGGTCTGCATATTATGTAGCTCCTGTTGGACGCGCCCTGCCAGAGAGTAAATATTCCGGCCCCGGCTGCCAATAAATTCCTACTTCACTAATTGGTTGAGTTCTCACATAAAAATCGTGCGACATATCTTCGGATTTTCGACCATACCGTTTCATTACTATTCCTTACGGATCATACCGGTTCATACCGGTTTTCTGGTCAAAATTTTGCCCATTTTTGACGCTAATTTTCCCCTTTAAACACAAAGATTAAATAGGCAGAAAACCGCTGCGGCGCAACGTCAATGCACCGGTAATTTTCGCATGGCATTGGTGAGTTGGCCCAAGTCCGAGGCATCGGCCAACTCCCGTAGGATCGACAGCAAGTCCACCGCCGCGTCTGCGTCCACGGTGCGTTCGGCCAGGGCCATGAACTTCTCCGACACCATAGCGGAGCCCGCGGGGTTCATGGGGTGGCCGAAGGGGTATTCGCATGCCTCTTCGATGATATCACCGTTCTTGAGGCAGATTTCGAAGCGGACGGGCTGGCGGGGTGATTCCAATTCCAGCGTCGCCGGGTCCACCGACACGCTGATTTTCTGCATCAGGGGGCGCAAGGCAGGGTCCTCTACCCGCTCCAGATCGAAGCTTTCGAGGCTGATCTCGCCATCCACCAACGTCACTGCCAGAATATAGGCCAGGCTATGATCGGCGGTCTCGCGGGTCTTGGGGTCCCATTTTTCGGGTCCATCGTTGCGCCCGCCGCCGATCTCGTTGTACAGAAACTCGTAGCCAAACACATCTATGGCTTCGATATCGCGCCAATCGATGCGCTTGCGGAGTTCGAGAAACAATTCCACCGGTGCCTGGGCGCACCATTCCACGGGCAGGAACTTGATGGCCGTCCGCTCGATCACCGAGCGGCTATCTACGGTCGCGCCCAGATGACCCATTTCGAAGGGCGCACCCAGCCGCTCGAACAAGCCCTGTTCGCCGGAAAACGGATTGGGCGGCGCTTCCATACCGCGCATCGCAAGGCGGGTCACAAACACCGCGTTCATAACGCTGTGTGGCGTCGCGCAACCCTTCCAGGCCGACAACGCCCCGGCGCGCGATGCCCGGAGCGGCACCGTGGTTGTGACGCCCAGCGATATGGCATTGGCGGTGGTTGCCTGATCGAGCCCCATGGTGTGGCCCATGCCGGCGGCGGTGGCGATGGCGAGGAACACCCCCTGGTCGATGCCGAGATTGCGCAAGGGAATCACGGCGGCGAGCGCGCCGAACACCTCGTAGGCCACATGAACGCCGCCGATAAATTTGCGCCCATCGGCGCGCGAAATTTCCGCCGCCGTCAGGATGCCGGCAATCATGTCGCTGGGATGGCCGCCGGTCAGCGCGTTGAAGGTGTCGTTGAAATCCAGGCAGCGCATCATCACCGCGTTGGCGAAGGCGGCATGATCGGGGGCGGAAAATGCCGCTGCGCCGAACACCGAAGCGCCAACCTCGGCGCCCGCTGTCTCGGCAGCCATGGAGCGGGCTATCGCCGCTGGCTGCTCGGCATAACCGGCGATGGCGCAGCCCATGCCGTCGACGATATGGTCGATAATGGTGGCCAGGGTTTCCGGTGCCAGGCTATCGATATCGAAGCCGGTGGCGTAGTTGGCGATTGTGGTTGTTATGTCATCCATGCGCTAAAGCCGTCCGTTGGCGCGCAACTGCTCCACGGTATCGGCAAGGCTCTGCGCCAGATCAATGGCGGGCGCGTAGCCGAGGGCGCGGCGGGAAGCGGAATCATCAATGCGCCATTCGCGTCCCTTCCAGCTATCGTGGAGCGCCTTGGTGTAGCTGTGCGGATAGCCCGACAGCTTGGCCATGATGGCGTCGATATAGGGCACCATGCCGGTCATGAAGCCGGGCATCTTCATCAATGGCTTGGCGATGTTCGGATCGATGCGGCTCAAAGCCACGCCCATGTCGTAAAGGGACACGGTTTGGTTCATAGCGATATAGCGTTGGCCAATCTCGCCTTTCTCATAGGCCAGACTGTGGGCGGTCGCCACATCGCGCACATCGACAAAGGGGAAACCGATATCCGGTGCGCCCATGCGCAAGGAGCCCTTGGCGAACGCTTCGATGAAATCCACCGATGGCGTCGAGCGATTGAAGCCGGGCCCTGTAACGGCGCCGGGAAGCACCGAGACCATATCGAGGCCTAGCTCGCCGGACAGTTGCCAGGCGTGTTTTTCGCCGCTGGATTTCTCTTCGATATAAGTGACCGAGGTATCACTCACCCAGCTATCTTCGGATGCCGCCGGCTGGCCGGGCGCCACTGGCGCGATGGTTACCACGGACGAGGTGAGCACAATCCGGCCAACGCCTGCTTTTTTGGCGGCGTTCAGCACGTTGGCCATGCCGAGGGTGCCGGTTTCGGTCATGATGCGCGCCTGCACCGCATCGCTTGGCGCCAGATCATAGATGGCGGCCACCTGGAAGACGCCGTCCATGCCGGTACATGCGGCGTCCATAGAGGCGGGATCGAACAGGTCCGCCTTGACCACTTCGGCTTGTAATTTCTTGAGGGCATCGGTCTTGGCCGCATCCATGGGATCGCGCACCGAAGCCCGCACATGATAGCCGTTTTCCACCAACTCGCGAACCAGCGCGCCGCCCACATGGCCGCTAGCACCGGTTACCAGGACCGATTTCGACATGTTGGACTCCTATTGTGGCCGGGCGCCCTTATGGGCTGGGATATCCGTATCGAAGCTGGCCCAATCCTGGATATGTTCGGTATAGACCGCAACGTCCGCTTTTCGGATCGCGTAGTCATCGAAACATCCGACGGCCACCGCCAAAAGCTCGGGCCAAAGCTCGGCCTTCCAAAAGAGGGTCGTGCCGCAGGTTGGGCAGAAATTGCCTTCGATATAACGCCCGGAATCAGAGCCCCGCCTAAAGACCGTGCTGTCGCCATTGATGGCGTTGACCTGCGCGACATTGAAATAGGCGCCGGTGCCATAGACGGCGCCGGTGCGCTTGCGGCAGAAACGGCATCCGCAGATCGGTACGCGCTCAGGCTCACCGGTGACTTCCACCGATAGCTGCCCGCAGGCGCATTCGGCTTTGTGGATGTCTGCATCAGCCATATCAACTCCTATTCAAAATATAGACACCGTGGTTCTTGTCGGAAACATAGATATAGCCGCGTGCATCGACGACCACGTCTTCCGACTGGGGCGTCATGGTTTTGGGCAACAGCCCGCGCCTTGTCTCTGGCACCGGCGGCACGAAATAGGCGACCTCTTTCGGCAGGTGCGCGTCGGAAATATCAAAGATGCGCAGCCCGGCATTGAAGTAAGTCATATAAAGAAGATTATCGTCCTCCATCAGGTTGGGATGCCCCTGCCCCTGATGCTGGTTGTGGGGGCCGAAGCGGCCGCCGAATTCGCAGAAGTTCCGATAAGGCGCGCCGGGCGGTGGTTCCGGCAACGGCAGGGTGGAGACCAATCTCGGCGACGCCTCATCCGATATGTCGATGAGCCCGGCGAAACAGAGCGGCTCGTCGCAGTTTTCACGGATCGCCTCGGAATTGGCGGCGATCAATTTTCGCTTTGGCAACGGCACGGCGGTATGGATGCCGAACAAAGATACATAGGGCGGCGAGACAGAAAATTGGCTGACCAATTGGGGCACGGTCACGTCGGATATATCAAGGACAACAATGCCTGAGCCGCCGTAAGGAAGATAAGCCCGATCATCGATAATATAGGCGCCGCCGTGCAAGGAGGTGTGGGGCGGCAGATCGCCGGCGTCATCGTCTTCGCGCTGACCGGGCACCCACCAGCGGGACACCTCAGTGGGGTTTGCCGGATCATCTATATCGACGATCACATAAATATTGCCCGTATAGCCGGGCAGGCCCGCCGTTAGATGCACATAGCGACCGCCGTCATAATAGTTGCGGTGGGTGCCGGTGCCGCCGGTGCTGTATTCACCGAGACGTTTGGGATATTCCGGGTCGGACACGTCCCAGATCCAGATGCCCTCGGCAAAGGGCTTGCTGTCATCCCCGCCCCAGCCCGGCGCGATGCGCTCCAGCCCGGTGATCATTTTGCCGCCCGCCACCTGCAACTGGATGGTCCAGGTGTTGGCCGGGCCTTCGAGGTAGCACACTTCGCGGGGCTGGCCGGGGTCGGTCACATCGGTGACGGTCCAGCCCTGATGCCAGAGATGCGCCACGTACAGATACCAGCGCCCGGCCACTTCCTGCAGCGCCAATTTGAAGGCCGGCTTGCCATCGAAATCGCAATAGCCGGCAATGTCGATGCCGCTCGCCCAGCTTGTCCCGCCTGGGAGCTTATCCATTCGCTTATTCCTCGGCCGCGGCCTTAGCCTTGGCGATGGCGACCGCTTCCAGGTTGGTGGAGTTCTCGCCCATATAGACGCCGCGCTCCCATTCCCGCTTCAAGGGATCGGTGACAAACACCTCCATGGGCCCGATGCCCTCAACGTCAATGATGGCGTTGTCGCCGTCTTGCAGGGCGCCGAGGCCTTCGTGGTTGGTGCCGCAGGCGATGGTGTCGCCGGAATTCATGGTCATGATCATGGTCGCATATTCGATCAAGACCGGCACCGGATGCTCCATGTCGCTGGTATTGTAATCGTGGCGCAATTCGCCCGAACAGGTGAGCGTGACGTGCACATTATTGGGATCGGGTATTTCGTCGGCGGTAGTGATGCAGGGGCCCAAGGGCCCGAAGGTATCGAACGATTTGCCCATCCAGCTGCCGCGGCGCCAAGTGAAGCGGCCCTCGCCCCTGGCCGTCACATCGATCATCGATGTATAGCCGAACACGGCGTCCCGCCAATCTTCCTTGGCGATGTTCTTGGCCGGGCCTTTTATGACAATGGCCAGTTCGGCCTCGTGCATGAAGATCCAAGGCTCGGTAAATTCGGGTAGGACGACCGTATCGCCAGGGCCGATCACGGCATCCGGATTTTTAAGAAACATGTTGAGAGGCCTGGCCTCGCGATCCGCGTCATGCTCCCAGTAATTTCCGATGCAGCACAGCATCTTGCCCGGACGCGGCAGGGGCGGATGCAATTTAACCGCATCCATTCCTTCCGCCGCGCCATGGACGTTCAAATCTTCGAGGGTGCCTTTTAGCGCATCCCAGCCATCAATAATGCCGCGCATGGTGTCCATGGGCGTGGGCCCGGCGACGCTTTTGGTGGCTTCCTCAATGGATACCACGCCGCGTGCCGTCAAAAGACCGGGTGTAATGGCGCCGCCGCCAACGCTGAATAGAACCAATTTCATCGCAACTCTCCCCTGTTTTCATTGCCATTATTCTAAGCCGCGCGCGACCCATGAAAAAGTCTTGTTTTGGGGCGGACCAAAATGGTTATCTGGGACCACCAAAAACAGAGCATATAAGGGGAGGATATGAACGATATTCCGCGCCTGAACGGCATCATCGCGGCCTTGGAAAACGGCGGCACGGCTTTTACCTCCTTCTCGCCTTGCGACATGGCCTCGGCCCAATATTTTTCGGCCAGCAAATATGACGGCGTTGTCTTCGAGATGGAACATAACCCGTGGGACATCACCGGGCTTCGCGACGGCTTGCAATATATGCTCGATCCCAAACGCATCGCCGGGTCCGGTTCGGTGGCGCCCAATTGCACGCCCATCGTCCGCATTCCGCCCAACGGCGGCGAGATGAGCCAGTGGCACGCCAAGCAAGCCCTCGATATCGGCGTCTACGGCGTTGTCTGGCCGCATGTCAGCACAGTTGAACAAGCCTATAACGCGGTCGCCGCCTGCCGCTATCCCCGGCCCAAGACCGCCGAGCATTTCGAGCCCGAAGGCATCCGCGGCGATTCGCCCCGGCGCTGCGCGCGTTATTGGGGCATCGGCGATTCCGACTATTACGCGAAGGCCGACGTCTGGCCGCTGGTGCCGGATGGCGAGGTGTTGGTGATCCTTATGTGCGAAGACGTGGCAGCAGTGGAAAACCTGGACGAAATTTTGAAGCAGGTACCAGGCATCGGCGTCATCCTCATCGGCGAGGGCGATCTCAGCCAGGAGCTGGGCTATCCCCGCCAGTACGAGCACCCCGTTGTAGTCGAGGCGATCACCGAGATTGTCGGCATCTGCAAAGACAACAACGTCGCCGTCGGCCACCCCCACGCCAACGCCAAAAACATGGATTGGATCGTCGAAATGGGCTTCCGCTTCATCATGTCCGGCCCGGAGCGCAAGACCCCCGGGCTCGACAAGGGCCGCGAACTGGCTGGCCGTAGCTGAGTTTAAACTAAAGGATCAAATCTATGATTATCGATTGCCACGGCCATTTCACCCCCGCCCCCGACGCCCTTTGGGATTGGCGGGATAGCCAGATGAAGGCCTATAACGATACCAGCCTGCCCAGCCCAGATAAAATGCAGCTTCAGGTCAGCGACGATCAGGTGCGCGACAGCCTCGAAGGCGCGCAACTAAAATTGCAATCTGAGCGCGGCACGGATTTGACCATCTTTTCGCCGCGCGCGTCGGCCATGGGCCACCATGAAGGCGATGCGGCGGTGTCCGAGCTTTGGACCATGATCTCCAACGACATGATCCACCGGGCGGTGCAGCTTTACCCCGATAATTTCGTCGGCGTCGGCCAGTTGCCGCAATCGCCGGGCGTTGATCCCAGAAACTGCATCCCCGAATTAGAGCGCATGGTGAACGAGCTTGGCTTTATCGGCTGCAACCTCAACCCGGACCCTTCGGGGGGCTATTGGACCGATCCGCCCATGTTCGATAAATGGTGGTACCCGGTCTATGAGAAAATGTGCGAGCTGGACGTGCCCGCCATGATCCATGTGACCCGCTCGTGCAATCCCAACTTCCATTTCACCGGCTCCCATTACATCTGCGCCGATACAACGGTGTTCATGCAATTGGTGGAAAGCGATTTGTTCAAGGATTTCCCGGAGCTGAAATTCATCATCCCGCACGGCGGCGGCGCAGTGCCCTATCATTGGGGCCGCTACCGGGGCCTTGCCCAGGCCATGGACAAGCTGCTCGACGGCCATCTGATGAACAATGTCTTTTTCGATACCTGCGTCTATCACCAGCCGGGCATCGATTTGCTGACCAAGGTTATTCCGATCAAGAATATCCTGTTCGCTTCCGAAATGGTGGGCGCGGTGCGCGGTATCGATCCGGAAACCGGCTTCAACTTCGACGATACCAAGCGCTATATTGATGGCTCCACCACCTTGTCGGAGGCCGACAAACAAGCCATTTTCGAAGACAATACGCGCCGCGTATTTTCGCGTATGTAGGCCAAAAAGGAGCCCGTCATGAAACGAATTTTATTAATCGCCGTTGCATTGCTGTTCATCAGCTCCAACGCAATGGCAACCAACCACGAGATCAAACCTACAATGCCCAACTTGTCGGGCATCGGCGTCGGCAAAAAGCTCTACGACAAGAACTGTGCCGCCTGCCATGGCGCCAGCCTCAGAGGCACCAAGCAGGGCCCGACGTTTATGCACCGCATCTATCATCCCGGGCACCATGCCGATGGCTCATTCTATATGGCGGTGAAACGCGGTGTCCGCCAGCACCATTGGAAGTTCGGCAACATGGAGCCGCTGAACAAGGTGAACCAACGCATGGTTTCATCAATTGTGAAGTATGTTCGCTTCATGCAGAAACAAGCCGGAATATTTTAGGCATATTTGCCATGCAGCAATTCAACCGCTTTAACCCCTCGCCCCGCTACCGGGAACTGATTGGCCTCTACCAGACCCTGCATGTGGAAGGCGATAAGCTGCACGATATCCCGGCAGAACAAACCTTCGACGGCCAATCGCTGGTCGGCCATGTGGTGACCATTGCCCAGCTCGTTGCTGACTTCCGCGTTCAGACGGTGCTCGATTACGGCAGCGGCAAGGCGCAAGGTTATGACAATTGGAAAGGCAAGCGGAGCGGCGAGCCGGTCACCGGGCTAAAAGCCATCTGGGGGGTTGATGCGATCACCCTTTATGATCCGGGCTATGCGCCCAATTCGAAGCTGCCCACCGGCAAGTTCGATCTGGTGATCTGCACCGATGTGCTGGAGCATTGCCCGGAAGAAGACATCCCCTGGATCGTCGGCGAGATATTCGGGCTTTCCGAGCGCTTTGTTTTTTGCACCGTGGCCACATACCCGGCCAAGAAGCACCTGCCCAACGGCGAGAACGCGCATATTACCCTGAAGCCAACCGCCTGGTGGCAAGCGGTGTTCGACGAATCCTCCGGGCGCCATTTCAATCGCAGTTATAATCTTGTGGTGAAACACAAATCCGACGGCCGCGCCGACGTGGTCAAGAACTACTAGGCTTTTCCATCAGCGATTTCACTTCGACGCGCCTCCGCACCATGATGGCGGCCGCGATGACGAAACAGACTACGGCGCCGGCCATTACCGGCGCCTGCAAGCCGAAGCTGGTGGAAAGCCCGCCGAAAACCAGAGCGCCGATGGCCGGCCCGCCACGGAACGTCAGGCTGTAAAGGCTCATGGCGCGGGCGCGCAACGATCCGGCGACCGCCGTCTGGATTAAAATCTGGCTGCCATTGCCGGACGTGGACATGGAAAACCCGAACATCGCCAAGGACGCCAGGCCAACCAAGAATATATCGGTCGCGGCAAAAGCGAACACGAACACTGCATTGCCCATCAGCCCGACAAAAAATATCATCGTGGTGCCTTGCACCCGGTTGCGGTTAGCCATCCACAGGCTGCCCAGCATGCCGCCGGCGCCGAACGCCGACATCAGCGCCCCCAGCCCTTCCGGGCCAAGGCTGAAGACATCGCCGGCAAAGCCGGGCATCAGTTCGGGCAAATGGCGGACGGATAACGATCCCACCATGGCCGCCGCCAGCACCGGCGCAATGCCCCGGTGTAGCGCCAGGTAGCGCACCGCTTCGAAAATATCGGCAATCAGACTTTGTGCAGGCCGGCCCCTATGTTCGTCCGTGTGTAGCTTCGTGCGGCACAATACCAGATAATGGGGGACGAACGCCGCCGCCGAGATGGCAAACGTCCAGCCGACGCCGATGCCGGCAATGGCGGCGCCGGCGATGGCCGGGCCGATAAAGGTGGCCGAGTTGAAGGACACCGCGTTGAGCCCGATGGCCCCGGACAAATCTTCCTTCGGCACCAGATTGGGGGCGATGGTCATGCGCGCCGGCGTCGCCATGGATTCCAAAATGCCGAGGGTGAAGGCAATCACGATGATCAGCCCGACCCCGGCCAGGCCCGCCAAGGTAAAGCCGGCGAGCACAAGCCCGGTCAGGAATTGGAGCGCTTGGGAGCGGCGCAACAAGCGCACCCGGTCCATGCGGTCGGCGATGGCGCCGGCGAACGGTGTCAAAATAATCGCCGGCAAGGCATAGGCCATGGCCACCGCACCCAGCCAGGCGCCGGACCGGGTCAGCTCCCAGGTCAGCCAGCCGATGCCGATACGCTGCATCCAAAAGCCGATAGTGTAGACCCAAGACGAGGTGATGAAGCGCGCATAGGCGCCATGGCGCATAACCCGCACCACACCCTGAGTACGAACGCGCGCACCCAGCCTTTGCAGGAAAGACGGCTCGGCCAAAGGCGTTATTCGGCGGCCTTGTCGAGGCGGGATTTCACGTTCTTCAAGCCGAACACCTTGATTGCGTTCTTATAGAACAGCTTGTCCCGATCTTCGTCCGACAGCCAGTCGATTTCATTGATGTGGGAGACCACGTCGTCATGCTTGCGGCCCGTAGCCGGGTTATCGACGGAACCGGTGCCCGGACATTCGGAGCCCAGCAGGCATTGATCGACGCCGACCACATCGATCAACAACTCAACCGCTTTCTGGGTATAGAGCGTGGTGTCGTAATAAAGCTTCTGCATCCGCTCAGAGAATAGCAGCACTTCGGGATTGCGGGCTTTGGCACGTAAAGTCGGCGCTTCAAAGCGACCGACCTGATACGGCATGGCGCCGCCGCCGTGGCTGACAATTATTTTGAGGTCCGGGAAATCCTTATAGACATCCGAATTGCAAAGCCCGAAGACCGCTGTGGTTTCCTCGTTGATGAAATGCAGCGTATAGGGTTCGCGCTCGACAGCCCTTGAGCCGACGCCGTGGATATGGCCGGGCACGTCCAACTCGCACAACTTTTCGTACAAAGGATACCAATAACGATCACCCATGGGCGGCGCCTTGGTGCCGTTATTCTCATACGGATCGGGATTGATCAGGCAGCCGCGCATGCCAAGCTCGTTCACGCAACGCTCCAACTCGGCTATGGCCATGTCGAGGGGCTCGCCGCAGGGCTGCGGCAGTCCCGCAACGCCAAAGAAATGATCGGGCAGCATGACGGTCTGCTGGTGGATGGCGTTGTTCACTTCTTCATGGAACCATTGCACGATGATGCTCGGTTTTTCCGAATGCATCATCTGGAACGGGCGCGGCGAGATGGCGTGCATGTCGTGATGCAGCAAATCCATGTACGGCAGATGGCCAAGCCCGAAGCTGGCGCCAGCCATTTCGCCCTGTAGCGCGACCATCATGGCTTCGTCGGAGATTTTCACCCCACCCCTGCCATGGCTGCCCCTGGAAGCCAGCAGCCCGGCCTTGTAGGCAGCCAGATCGACAGGTGCGCTGATATGTGAATGTGCATCGATAATCATTGGAACGTCTCCCTATACATTTGTTTGGTGCCGGATCCCGTTGAACGAAACGCCAGCGATGTGGTGGTCGGTTATTCTTCTTCTGCCCATAGTATGGGACATTTTTTCAGGTGGGAGAAGGTCAAATACCGGGGCTTGGCGTGCTTCAGCACCTTGACCTCAATTCATTTGATAGAGATCATATACGCCCGCAACCGGGGGTGATCCAATTATGTCAGGTTGCCCAAACAACGCGCCCCGGAGAATGATTTTGCTCGAAGATTGGCTCACGCTTGATCGCTCAAATGTCCCGGCAACATTCCGATTTGCGGACGAATTCAACTGCGCGTCGGTATTCATCGACCGCCATCTGAACGAAGGGCGCGCCGCCAAGGCGGCCATCCGCACCATTGATGAGGACGTCACCTACGCCCAGTTGGCGGCACGCGTTAATCGCTGCGGCAATGCGCTATTGGGACTTGGGATCGCGCCCGGCGCGCGGCTATTATTGGTGGTCAAGGACTGCCCGGAATTCATCTATCTGGTATGGGGCGCTATCAAGGCCGGCATCATCCCGGTTCCCTTGAACACGCTGCTGACCGATCATGACTACCAATTCATGATTGAAGATTCAGAATGCGCGGCCATTGTCTATTCGCCCGAATACGCCAACCCCGTGATCAGCGCCGCCAAATTGTCCAACCCGCGCCCGGCGCATGTGATTGCGGCTACCGGCAGCCGTTCCATTGCAGAATTGATGGACGCCGCCGCGCCCGATCTGGAGGTCTACCCATCCGGTCCCGACGATGATTGCCTATGGCTTTATTCGTCCGGTTCCACCGGCAATCCCAAAGGCGTTGTTCATGCCCATAAAGATTCGGCCATCGTCGCCCAACTTTTCGCCGTCGAGGCCATGGGCATCACCGAAAATGATGTCATATTCTCCGCCGCCAAACTGTTTTTTTCTTACGGCTTCGGCAACGCTATGCTGTTTCCCCTATGGCTCGGCGCGACATCAGTTTTGAGCGACAAACTACCGACACCGGAGATGACATTCGAGGTGATCGAACAGTTCCGGCCCACTGTCTACTTCGGAGTGCCGACCCTTTATGCGCGCCAGTTGGCCGCTTTGGAGGCCGCCAAACCGGATCTTTCGTCGATCCGCATTGCCATCTCGGCCGGCGAGCCTTTGCCGCCGGCTTTGTACGAGGGCTGGCTGGAACAGACCGGCACGCCGATCCTGGACGGCATCGGCTCTACCGAAGTGCACCATATTTTTATTTCCAACACACCATCGGACCATGCCGCCGGCGGCGCCGGGCGCGTGGTGCCGGGTTTCGAGGTAATGCTGGCCGGCGATGACGGTGCACCGGTCAAGGAAGGCGAGGTTGGCGTGCTTAAATGCCGAGGCGAATCGGTGGTCCGTTATTACTGGAAGAACCCAGAAAAGACCGCCCTGTCAATTGTGGACGGCTGGCTCATTACCGGCGACATGATGTTCCAGGACGAGAATGGCCGCTACATCTATTGTGGGCGCAGCGATGATATGATGAAGGTCGGCGGCATCTGGTGCTCACCGGCCGAAATAGAAGCCAGGCTGGTGGAGCATCCTTTGGTTTTGGAAGCCGCCGTTGTCGCTCGCGAAGACGGCGACGGTATGATCAAGCCCGAAGCCCATGTGATCCTCAGTGATCAATCCAAGACCGAAGATGGGCTGGCGGAAATTCTGACCGAACATTGCAAGGCGGGCCTCGCCCATTATAAATACCCACGCTGGGTGCATATCGTCGAGGCTTTGCCGAAAACCGCGACAGGCAAAATTCAGCGCTATAAACTGCGCAGCTGATAATTTTGCGTTATACTGCACTTCACTTATTTGTATTTGATAATTAGAAGAAGACATATTCATGACCGATGCGGCACATCCCAACCACGACAGCCCCGACCGGCGATCCAGTCAGTCCCGGCGCATTTCCATCGCGCCTAAGGACGACGACAAACGCAGCAAATCGGACCGGCGCGAGGGTACCGACCGGCGCGGATACCATGTCAATCTGATGATTTCCGATGATCAGGGAATTCAGGATGTCTTCACTTGGCTGATCGACAACGCCGAAGAAAATTGGACTATCGGTCCCAACGACAACGAACCGTCGGAAAGCACCGTCACCTGCCGCGTCCGCTTTGAAAGCGAAGGCCAGATGACGGCCTTCGCCGATTGGGTCAATTCCCTTTAATCCCGGTATTCGAGGCCCAGTGTTTCCCCGTCTATGATGACTGGCTTGGCGTCGATCATGGCAAACACCATGCGCGCCCAATCCTCGCCAACATTGATCCAGGCATGCATGGTGCCCCGCTGGACAACCACGTTGCCGGGCTGAAGGCGCACTCTTTCGCCGCTATCCAACTCCATCTCCACCTCGCCCGAAAGGACAATGCCGTAATCGATGGATTCGGTCCGGTGCAAGGGCGAGCGCGCGCCCGGCGGCATATCGACAAACCGCAAAACCGTGCCGCCTTCACAAACCAGTCCGGTCTCGCGCGCCGCGCCATCGAAATCATCATTGTTGTCGGCGGGGCTGGCATCGGTGGTCCACACCTTGGTGAAGAGCGCTGCGCCATCCCGAATAGTCTCGGGCTCCATAACTTCGTCGATTTTGACCACAGCCTCGGCCTGATCGTTGTGGCCGGTGACGATACGGCGGATTTTGTCTGGCATCGCCCTACTCCGCCGCTTGCGGCATGACTTGTTCCCACGGATGCAACGCTACCCGCTCGCCATAGGCTTGCAGCCAATCCTGGGCCTCGCCCGCGCTGAAATGGCCACCGCGCACCCGGTCATAAAGGGTGTGATCGGTGGCGCTTTTGGGAACGGCGCCGGATTTTTCCAAATCGCCGGCGGCGCGGATCAGCATGCGGCGCACAGTGGTGATCATCTGATCCGAGGGCGCCAGATGTTCAAGCGAACGGTCAAGGACGGTGCCCATGCTTTCCTGGACGGCCTGGTCCTGCATCTGGACGCCTTCGATACCGGTGTAGCTTTCGGTGCGTTGCACCTCCCGGTCGATTCCGTAATCGTTGTCCCGATTCAATTTAAGCCGCCAGCGCCCCAGCCAATCGGTGCTGTTCGGCAAATAAGGATAATTTTGCGTGCCGCCGACAACCCCACGGGCGGCGGCGTTCGCGCCGTTCACATAAGCGCCGTCCTTAACCAGCGAGACGATCATCATGTTTTCGTCGTCGATGGGAACATAGGCGCGGGTGAGCACGTTGGTTTCGATGGTATTGATCGGCGGCATGGTCCAGAACGGAAACAGGAATTGGCCGAACCGGTAATAAACCTCGCCGGCGTCGCCGGGCCGGTAGCCCGCATACATATAGCCGTAGTCGGTTTCCTGCAGCTTGTATTCCGGCGCCCGGTTGGCCACCACGTGGCGCTGGTAATCATCGTCATCGAACACCTCGGTGCCAACGCTGCCGAAATGCATGATGCCCACATGGGAGGTGTCCAGCTCCCCCTCGACGCCCTGAAGCCAATTGCATTCGCGCATAGTGAAGCGGATTTCCAACTGCTCTTCCGGCACCAGGGTTGATTCCACCATGGGCAATTCCGGCACGCTGTCTTGGTCGCCCATGAACACCCAGACCACGCCGTTACGCTCCGCCGACTTGTAGGCTTTGGCCTTCACCTTGTGCTTGAAGTCCTGATGGGGCGGCACGTTGGCCATGTCTAAACAATTCCCCTCCACATCGAACTTCCAGCCGTGATAGACGCAGCGGATACCGTCTTCTTCGTTGCGCCCGAAAAATAACGAGGCGCAACGATGCGGACAACGGTGATCCATGATGCCGACGCGGCCTGACGAATCCCGGAACGCGATCAGCTTTTCGCCGAGCAATTTAAGGCGCACGGGATCGCCGTCGGCGGTCAATTCATCGGACTTGGCGGCTGGCATCCAATATTGGCGCATCAGCTCGCCCATGGGCGTTCCGGCTCCGGTCCTGGTCAGAATTTCATTTTTAGCTTTTGTGGTCATGGCGGCACGTCCCCCTTTTTGATCCCCCGTAGCGTCAGCAAACCTTAGCACGGGACGGGCCGATTTGAAATCGCTGGCGCCAGCAACTAGTGTTAGGTAACTGAACCCAAAAAACGGAAACCGTCATGAGCGAAACAGCGCGCGAAACCAGCCATACCGCCTATGTGGAAGCGGACCTTAAATTCATCATCGATGATGGCGAAACGCCGGTCATGTATGTGGATTGGCCGGAAGAAGAGCATAAAGCGCACCGGCCCACCTACGAGGCACATCCCTGCCGCATTGCCGATGGGCGGCCCATGGCCGGTGACTTCACACTACCGGATTTTGGATTTTCGTTTCTCAACCATCCCTCCAAGGTCAAAAATTTTTATGACCAAGGCGAGATCAAGGATGTCTATGACGCCGAGGTCGCGGCCTTGATCAAAAGCCAGATGGGCGCTCGGGACGTGGTTGTCTTCGATCACACCTTCCGCACCGCCGATGACGCCATAAAGACGGAAAACAATACGCGCGAGCCGGTCAAGGCGGTGCATAATGATTACACCACCCGCTCGGCGCGCCAGCGGGTGCAAGACCTCATGCCCGCCGGTGAGGCAGAGGCATTGCTGGATAAGCGCTTCGCCATTGTACAGACCTGGCGGCCGATCAATCATCCAGTTGTCTCGGAGCCTTTCGCCCTTTGCGACGGACGGACAATCCCCGAAGGCGGCTTCGTGGCTTTGCAGCGGCGCTACCGAAACCGGACGGCGGAGACCTATCACATGTCTTATTCCGGCGGCCTAGAATGGTATTATTTCCCGGAAATGGCGCCCGAAGAAGTGCTGGTATTCAAGGTCTACGATAGCGACCCAAGCAAGGGCGTGCCGTTCACCGCCCACACCGCGTTTGATGATCCCACCACGCCGGCCAACGCGCGCGCCAGAGAAAGCGTCGAAAGCCGGGCGTTGGTATTTTTCTAATCCAACCAATTGGGCAACCACATAATTTGAGAAGGATACCGGCATGCAAATGATCACCGGCGGCATGGGATTTATCGGACTGCACACTGCCAAGGCGTTTCTGGACGCCGGCGAGGACGTGGTGATCACCCGCTATCGGTCCAATCGCATCCCCAGCTATCTGGAGCCCGAACTGGACAAACGCCTATTTGTCGAACCGGTGGATTTGGCCAATCCGTTGGAGGTGATCGAAGCGGCGCGCAAATACAAAGTCGATGGCATCGTCCATCTGGCGGCGCCGCCCTTTACCGGCTGGTCGCCGGCGGAAGATTTCCGGGTCAATATGAACGCCCTCATTAACGTGCTCGAAACCGGCCGTATATTGGAGATGAAGCGGGTTGCCATCGGATCATCCGGCACCATCTATTCCGGCATCCAGGAAGGACCCTTTTCGGAGACCATGAATTTGCCCATCCATTCGCCCATGGGCTCGACCCCGGCGACCAAGAAATCATACGAGATCATGGGCTATCTCTATGCGGATCAGACCGGCCTTGATGTTGTATTTTTGCGCTTCAACGGCGTCTGGGGCGCCGGCTATCAGAGCATGGTCAACCTGCCGAGCCGCATGGTGCATGCCGCCCACCAGGGCGTCCCTGGGCCGCTAACAGGGCGCCGGCCTGACCCGAAAGAGGGCGACGAAGTGCCGTCGGCTTACGTCAAGGACTGCGCCCGAGCCGCGCAAATATTGCAAATGGCGCCGAAATTGGAGCACCGCTCCTACAACATCGCCGGCGGCGTCCGCCAGACCGCCGGTGATTTCGCAGACGCCGTGCGCGCCGCCTCAGACGGAGCAGAGATCACGCTAGAGCCCGGCGTCACCGAAGGCGCGCGCACCAATGCCTATCTGGATATCTCGCGTATTCGGGATGAGTTCGGCTTCAAGCCGGCATTTTCGGTGGAAGAAGGCGTTGCCGATTATTTCGATTGGCTACGCGCCGGCAATGACAAGTAAGGCGAAATACCCAGACCCTCCACGGCTTGCGAGCCTTAAACTTTGCCAAGCTGGCTGGCTACGCTATGATCCTACCGGCGCCATTTGGGAGCGGAGCAGATAAGATGAGAGAGAACGCCAACGAGCCTTTTGTGCGCAACGCCTGGTACATCGCGGCCTGGCCGGAAGAGCTGGAAGACGGGGTCCTCGCCCGCACCATCATGGGCGAGCCGTTGGTGATATTCCGGGATGCGGATGGCAAGGCCGCCGCCCTCGAAGACCGCTGCTGCCACCGGGGCGCGCCCTTGAGCCAGGGTTGGATAGGCGATAAAGGGATCACCTGTGGCTATCACGGGCTGGTATTCGACGGCTCCGGCGCCTGTGTCGAGATCCCCGGCCAGGACAAAATTCCGGCGCAAACCCGCGTCGATGCCTACCCCGTGGTCGAGCGTCAGAAGATCATCTGGATCTGGATGGGCGACGCGGGCGCGGCAGATGAGACCAAGATCGTCGATTACCCCTATCACGACCAGCCGGAGAAATGGCCGCACAAGAAGGCCACCTTCACCATTGGCGCCAACTATATGATGATGATGGACAATCTGATGGACCTGTCGCACTTGGCCTATGTGCACCGGAAAACCATCGGCGGCAGCCCCGATGCCCACGCGGCGGCGGAAAACTCGGTGACCGAGACCGAAACGGGCTGTGTCTATGAGCGCTGGATGATGAATTCTCCGCCGCCGCCCACCTATGTGAAGGCGGTCGGCTTCGAAGGCCAGATTGATCGCTGGCATCATTTCGAATATCTCGCGCCGTCGACGGTGATCCAGAACAACGGCGCCATCGACGCCGGCAAGGGCGCCCGCGAAAACCGCGACCAGCCGGGGCTGCAATTTCAGATCATCCACCACGCGACGCCGGAGACGGAAACTTCGTTCCATTATTTCTTCTCGTTGGCGAACGGTTACCGCCAAGACGAGCCGGAAGCCACCGAACAATTGTTCACTGAGTCCTACCCCACTTTTCTAGAGGACAAGGTCATTTTGGAGGCCCAGCAAGCCAACATCGACCGCCGTCCGGACCGGGAATTGATCGCCATCCAGGACGACCGCGCTGTATTCGCGGCACGGCGCGCGATTAAGAAGATGATCGAAGCGGAAGGAGCCGCGAAAGCAGCGGCGGAATAAGGTTTCTTAATTTTCTCTCCAGCGGCGCGATCGGCAGATCAAAATATTTGAATGGCGTTAGGTTTGTTTTAGGGTCAGTTCGTTTTGGTCGGTGTGCTCGAATTCTTTGCCGTAAATGTCCAGAATAGTCGTTTCTGAATATGACAATCTTCCCTGGCCAATCAGGACTTCTTGCCTGAATTCCCGGGTGCGGGCGTTTTCCAGCATGAACGGCGACTGAATTATTTTCCAGCTTTCGTCATCAAGGCTCGCCGCAACATTGATAACGATGCGCCCGTCCGCGTCTTTTTCGCCGGTAAATTTTCCCCCGGCGAGCACGCAAACCGCGCGCGGGATCACCAAAGAATGCATGACCGTTTTCGTATCCGAATCCCACATCCAATAGCCGGTTTCATTGTGAAACACTTCTCCATCGGATTTTCGGCTGACAATTTGATGATAGTGGACAACGGACAAATTCTGAATTTCGGCGTTGGTCACATTACCGGCCGCGGAGTAGGTTATGGTTTCATAATAGGGATTGGTCTCCGTTCCATCCGGTTCCGGCGCCACATCAACACCGGCGCCGCCTTCCCAAACACCGATCAATTCCTCAAGCGGTCCATATTCAATGCCGTTGGTTTCGCTCATCTCTCATTCCAGTAATAAATTTTTCTATGCGGCGCTATAAAATATTCCTGTGTTCCGTTGAATTCGCCATGACAGCGGTCAATTGGCCTTCGTGACATGACACTACTCGGCCGCCGCCTCCGCCTTGGTCGTATAGGCGGCGGGCGACGTAATCTCGATCAATTCCAGATCGTCCGAGCATTCCAATTCATTGTGCAGGATACCGGGCGGCTGCAGACAGCAATCGCCGGGTCCAAACTTACATTCGCGCACCTCGGTTTCGCCGGTACCTGTGTCCTCGACGTGATAGACAAAACGCACCCAACCCTTGAGCACATAGAACATCTGGAAGTCCAGCGCGTGTGTATGCATTCCGGTGCTATGCAGCCCGCTTACATCGCCGCCATCCCGCACCCGGATCACATGGGCACGGAACTTGCCGCCAGTTGCCTCGGCGATGCCTAAATCCCGGTACTGAAAGAAGTCCCGAAGCCCATCGGCCCAGACGGCTGTCTCGGCGGGGGATGTAGCGAAGGTGAAGGGTTTGGGGATTGTGGTGTCCATTGGGAAAATCCTTATTTGGCTATGCCGTTCAGTGTAAGATGAATGCAAGATCGAAGGAAGGGTTCAGAAATTTGCGCTGGGAAAAATACCAAAAAATATCGCCACCGGAAGTAGTGGTATTTGCCGCTTTCGTCACCATATACGGTCAATAGAATAGTCGATTGGATATGAACGCCCTGCCTGGGGGGAATTCCCGGGCATAGTTTATGGGGACCGCTTGGCAAGGATATTCCACTGGAAACAGCGGAACTGGAGCCGCCGCCTAAGGCATTTGGCCATGGTGGCCTTCAGTCTGGCCGGGTCCCAAGTAAAATACATAGTGCGTTCCGCGCGCAAATAAAGACGTTCGCGCGGATTTTGAGGACAGCAAGAATGCAAAGAACCGCAGAGACCTCCGGCACCTATGAAGGTCAGCGCTATTGGCGGCGCCTCGAATATCAAAAATCCATGATCCTGACCCTGGACAGCGGCAAGACGATCAAGGGGCCGTCCGAGAACGTAAGCGTCAGCGGCGTCCTTATTCGCGCCCCCGGTGCCGATACCCTGGCTTCAGTCGGCGATGCCGGAAATCTCAAGGTTTTGACACCGGAAGGGGAAATGAACTTCCGCTGCCAGGTGGTGCGTATTCCCAATGACGGTATTGCGGTCAATTTTGAAAATGACCAAAATACCTTTGGCATGTTTGTCACCCATGATCTGACGCTCAACCTCCTTTCCGAAATCAATGACCTGTTTTCCCGGTCCTTGGACTTGGACGTGACCTTTGAAATCGCGGTCGCCCACATCAAGGAATTCATGCACTCCAAAGGCGCGTCCCTGTTCCTTGTCGAGGACACAGGGGAAATCGTGTGCCGGGCCTGCTCCGGGCCTGTCGATATCAAGGGGTTCGTTCTGAAGGCCGGCGAAGGGATCGTTGGCCAAACCATATCTTCGGGTGAGGCGCAGGTGGTCTATGACACCTCTGCGGACCCCCACTTCGCCTCCAAGGTCGATGCCGCATCGGGTTTCGAGACCGATTCCATTGTATGTGCGCCGCTGGTCATCCAGGGACGGTGTTTCGGTGCGCTGGAAGTGGTGAATATGCGCGGCCATGAGTTGTTTGCGGGCCATGACCGCGTCGTACTGTCAACGCTGGCGTCGTTGACCGCCATCGCTATCCACAACGCCCGCCAGGCCGCTGCCTTGGCGCAGCAGGAAAAAATGGCATCCCAGGCGAACGAGGCCAATCTCGCCAAATCCACATTTCTTTCCAATATGAGCCATGAATTGCGCACGCCACTGAATGCGATCATTGGGTTTTCTGACGCGATACAAGCAGAGGTGTTCGGGCCGCTCGAAAACGACAAGTACAAAAGTTACATTGGCAATATTCATGAATCCGGCGAACATCTGCTAAACCTGATTAACGACATACTGGATTTTTCGGTAATCGAATCCGGCAAAATTGAGCTGCGAAAATCAGAAATCCATATTGAGGAAGCCGTCGACGCCTCGATCCTGATGGTAAGTAGCATGGCCGATACAGGAAACGTGGAATTGGTAAATTCCATTGCCGGTCAAGCCTTGCGCGTCCACGCCGACGAATTGAGAATGAAGCAAATCCTCGTCAACTTGCTCTCCAACGCCGTCAAGTTCACCCCGGCCGGCGGCTCGGTCAATATCAGCGCGGATTTCGCAGATGCCAAGTTTGCACGAATCGTTATCACCGATACGGGCATCGGTATGAGCGCCAACGAAATTATCAAGGCCATGGAAAAATTCGGCCAGCCCGAACGCGGGCATCTGATGCAAAATGGCGAAGGGACCGGCCTCGGTCTACCACTGACGAAGGGATTGGTCGAAGCCCACGGCGGAGCGCTTGAAATCCGAAGCGAGCCCAACAAGGGCACAACCGTCATCGTGAGTTTGCCACAAGACGGTGCTGACTCCACCGCCCCCATCTCGCACCCACGTGACCCATCGTGATTGGCCTTGCCTGACGCATCCCACTACTTTCACCGCTGAATAGAGCCAGCACCGCCGATTGCAATGGCACTTCCAATTATAGAAGACCGGGACCGGAAATTCCTATAGAATTGCTCGATATTTGCACGCCCGCCGAGGCACCTTGGAGGAGCAACTATGAATTCCGAAGACCCATTTGACCGCCTGATAAAGGACGCTCAGGATGAGTTGACCGATCCGGCCCGCAACAAAATTGTGCGTGGGATTGAGGGCGAGGCGCCCCGCTTTGAGCTGTTGCATAACGCGCTCTCCATATGTTCGCAGAAGGTACGGACGGTGTTGGCGGAAAAAGGCGCTGCTTACATGTCGCGCGAAATGATCACGCCGAGCATGGCGGGTATTGGCGGCCTTGATGCCATGGCCGACAATTACCGGCCAGGATTTGTGCGTTTGCGCATCCACGCCGCCGGCCTGGAACGCATGGGCCGCCTGAACGAAGGCCATACTTTGCGCACCTCGGCGGAATTGGAGGGATTTGATGCCTGCGTGGTGCCGCTGCTGATCGATCATCAGAAACGCCGGGCGGTGGTCGATTCGGTTGCGATTTGCGCGTATATCGATGCCCAGTTGGCCGACACCAATCCGTTGGTGCCCGCCGATATCGCCGAAGACGTCATGGCGCAGGTGCGCCGCGTCGACGAAATCCCCAACCCCGGCCAGCTCTATGCCTTTCACGAGGACGATCCGCGTCCGGAATTCCTGAAAAAAGCCATGGACGGAATTTATGACAGAAAATGCGCTATGCTGCGTCAGATGATCGACGAAAATTCCGATGACGCGGAATTGGTGCGCGCCTATGAAGCCAAATTCCAACGCGAGGCAAGCGGCGGCAAGGTACAGCGCGACCCCGTCTTTCTCGGCGGCATCAAGTCTGAATTCGCGGAAATAATCACCGCCCTGAACGCCAAGCTTGAGGCGTCAGACGGGCCTTGGATATTCGGCGGCGATTTCACACTGGCCGATGCTGTCTGGGGCGTAAACCTGTTCCGTATCCATTGGCTGGGGCATGCATATCTTTGGGACCATATGCCGCGCGTGCGGGACTACGCCTACCGGACCTATCGGCGGCCCTCCATCTGGGAAGCTGCGATCACTTGGCCGGCGCCGACGCCGCCATCGCCACACACTGAAGATGTACTGGCCATGGGGCCGATTAGCTCCTGAAACCGGTATTATTTTATGCGGGCATGGGCAGTATATTAAATGTCAAAACCGGCGGGTAGCCGGCGTCGGTGAACAGATTGCCGACCGGGCACTGATCTTCGGCCAGGTCCATGAGACGCTGCACTTTATCTTCGGGCTCGTCGGTTTCGATATCCACCTGTAATTCGGCGGCGCAGAAGCGCATGACCTTGTCGTTGCTGCCGATGCCCGGAATTCGGTCGGTGGTGGTCGCGCAATTGATGTTGATGGCGCCATGATTGAAACGCATGGCCTTGGCGACTTTGTGAATCTGAACGGTCTGACAGGCCGCCAGGGACGCCGTGAAATACATCAGCGGCGATGCCGCCGTGCCGGTGCCGCCCCGCTCTTCGGGCTCGTCCGTGGCAAAGGCGTGGTCCTCGGCGGCAATATCGCAACGAATGCCATTCCCACTGACCGATGAGATGGTACGCACCTTTGCCCCTTCGGGGTCCTTCAATTTAACGACCGCCATTTTTTTCTCCTGAATATAGGTTGATCTGCCCGCATCATCGACCAGACCGCCCAAACATTCAAACGCCATTGCCATCACATTCCCTTGCAAACCCCATACCCCCCTTTACAGTTTCCATCCAACCTTACTATCATTGTGCCCATATCCGACAACCGGTATTTTTGGGAGAACAGCGATGGCACGCCGCTCTACGGTCGGTAACAAGACGCGTATGAAGGCCATGGGCCTGGACAAAGGTATCGACGGCGAGGCCGGCGGCTCCGGCGGCTCTTCCGATGGAGACGGCGAAAAAATTCGTGGGCCAGGCTTCAACGATCTCGATGATTTGATGGCGTCAGGCTTTTCCGAATGGAAACGGCCCTGGTGGGTATCGGAAGTAGATAAGCCGACCCTGGAAATCGATTGGCAGGCGACCGAACGGTTCGATCAGACCAAGATCCAGCAAGTCTCGTGGCGCAAATATATCGGCGATGCCAAGGCCGATGAGTTGACCAAGCGGCGCGACGAGAAAGCACATCAATGGATGATCGAAGGCCGCGACGGCTACACCATCCGCGACCGGGCCCTTGATATCGCTTCCAGAAACGCCGGCACGTCGGGAGTCTCCTTCACCGGCTCGTGGTCGAAGGGCGGCGGCGATGACCATGCGGACGAGGAAACGCACTTTACCCGCGAAGGCGCAGGGCCGCCGGCGGGCATCGGCTCCAATGTAATGACGCCAGAGGAAATGGGCGTGCCCCGGTGGGAAGGCACGGCCGCCGAAAATGCCCGCATGATCCGCTCGGCGTTGCGCCATTTCGGCGCCGACCAAGTTGGCTATGTAGAGCTTAAACCCGACACCACCGAAAAACTCATCTATGAGTTCGATGCCATGGACGGCAAGAAGATCGAGTTTGAAAATGTGGACAAGGCCTATGAGACCGACAAGAAGCGGGTGATCCCGGCGAAGGCGCGCTGGGCCATTGTCTTCACGGTCAAAATGTCGGAAGAGCTTATAAAACGCAAAACCGAGGCTGGCATGCCCACTGCGCTCTCCAGCGCCGCCACCGGCATCGCCTATGGCCAAGCCCGCAACATGATCGACCGGATCCAGAATTTTCTCCATGTGCTCGGCTATCAGGGGCTGATGGGGAGCTGGTATAACGGGCTTGGCATCGCGCCGGCCTTCGCGGTGATGGCCGGGCTGGGCGAGATTGGCCGCATCAACCGTATGATCAGCCCCGAATACGGCCCCCTCAACCGGGTCTTCAAGATCGTCACCGATCTGCCGTTAGAGCCGACCAAGCCGATTGATGCCGGCATCATGAACTTCTGCCGCACCTGTAAGGTGTGCGCCACCGAATGCCCGTCCAATTGTCTTTCCAAAGAGACCGACCCCTATTGGGAGCCGGCGGGGGCATGGAATAATCCGGGGCACAAAACCTGGTACGAAGATTCGCCGTCCTGCCGCACTTGGTGGGCGGTGTCGACGGCAGGCTGCTCCACTTGTTTCGCGGTCTGTGCGTTCTCAAAAAAGAACGAAAGCATCGTCCACGATCTGGTGAAAATCGCCATCGCCAAGAACAAGATCATGCCCGATCAGGTCAATGCCTTCTTCACCAAGATGGACGGCGTGTTCGGCTATCAGGACCAGAAGAACATCGAAGACTGGTGGGATATGGAATTGCCGCCCCGGGGCGCCAACAACGCCAAGCGGCATCTGCTGGATAAATAGGCGGACAGAACTTATGTGGTTTCTCTATGGCATATGCCTGGGCGTCGGCGGCACCCTGCTCATACAATATTCGCTTTTGGACGCGGTCAACGTCGCCTGGTACGGCTGGGTATTGCTGGCTTTTGCGCTCGGTCTCGGCACCCTAACGGCGCATCATTTCTTCGCCTCTTACCGAGAGTTGGAGCCGAAGGCCGGCTGGGTTGGGCTGGGCCTGTTCGGCATACCTACGGTCCTGTTGGCTGGCGGCACCGTATGGACGTTCGTTTAAGGGAATTCGAGAGACGCTCTAAAAACTAAAGTCAGTGCTATCCAAGTCGGCTGTCAGCACGCCGGTCAGCGTCAAAGTCGAGCCACCGCCCAGATCAATGACAACATCACTGCCGACATCAGTCGCGGCGGAAGTGACATCGGTGAAATTGGTAAGCGACGTCACGTCCGCCAGATTAATAACATCATCGGTGCTGGCCCCGGCAGTGAAGTCGGTAACGGTGACGCTGCCGCTGGCATCGTGAACCACGAATGTATCATTTCCGGTGCCACCCGTGAGCGTGTCGGTGCCACCGCTGCCATCATCAATCGTGTCATCACCTGCGCCACCAACCAGAGTGTTGGCGGAGCTATCGCCGGTAATGCTGTCATTGGAGCCGGAACCGGTGACGTTCTCAATTCCCGACAGGGTGTCGGCATCGCCGTTGCCATCGGTCGCCGAGTTGGTGCTGAGGTTAACCGTCACCGCGGCTGCATCGCTCGAGTAATCAACCGTGTCGGTACCAGTGCCGCCGGTCAGGGTATCAGCGCCATTGCCGCCAACCAATGTATCGTTGCCAGCCCCGCCATCCAAGGTGTTGGCGGAGGCATCGCCAGTGATGCTGTCATTGGAGCTGGAGCCGGTGACGTTCTCGATCCCCGAAAGTGTGTCGGCATCGCCGTTACCGTCAGTCGCCGAGTTGGTGCTGAGGTTAACCGTCACCGCGGCAGCATCGCTCGAGTAATCAACCGTGTCGGTACCAGTGCCGCCGGTCAGGGTATCAGCGCCATTGCCGCCA
>JABHAA010000126.1 GCA_018674495.1 Rhodospirillaceae bacterium
ACTGGCCGCTGTTAAAGCAGTGGATCCAGAAACAAAATGCTCTATCAGGCGATCTTGTTTATAGTGGCTAAGGCGGCTCTTGCGCATAGGTCCCATGATAACCCCAAAATCATGTTATCTGGGTCAGCCCCTAATATTATTCATGCTTACGTCTCCTGGTTGGTGAATATAAATGGCGATTTGGGAATATAATTTGCAAAGCTCCAGCACCGCTCTTATTCGGATTGTTCAAGATTGGATATCGCTCCGCTCCCTCAATTTGACTGGATCATTGTGTTGGGAAGGAAGAGTGCGATTTCGGGGAATGCCATAAGGATCAAAATGCAGGCCATCATGGCAAACCAAAAGGGAATGACGCCGGCAAAAATATCGCGCAGCGGCACGTCGCCGGCGATACCTTTGACAACGAAGACATTGACGCCGACGGGCGGCGTGATCAGGCCAATTTCGATGATGATGACGATAAGCACGCCGAACCAGATCGGATCGAAGCCAAGCTCGATAATCATCGGATGCACGATCGGCAGGGTGAGGACCAGCATGGCGAAACCTTCGAGGAACGAGCCAAGCACGATATAGGCGGCCATCAAAATCAGCATGACCAAATGTGGCGACAGGTCGGCCCCGATCAGTAGCGATGCCAAATCGTCAGGAATGTGGGTCAGCGCCAGAAACGGATTGAATACATGGGCGCCGATCAGGATAAGGAAAACCAAGCCGGTTGTCCGGATGGTTTGCAGCAATATGTCGGATAAATTGTTCCACGTCAGCCGCCGCCGCACGAGCGTCAGCAGAAAAGACAGCATGGCGCCGACCGCGGCGGCTTCTGTTGGTGTGAATACGCCACCGTAAATACCGCCGATAGTGACGACGACGATAAAGACCATCGCCGTTGCCTGGCTTAAGGTTTTGACCTTGTCGCGCATCGGCGAGCGCGGCCCTGCTGGCCCCAATTTGGGATTGATACGGGTCTGGATATAGATGGTGATCATGAAAAGGACCGCCAAAAGAATACCCGGAAATACCCCGGCCAGGAACAGCCGGCCAATAGATTCTTCGGTCAGGATGGCGTAGATGATAAAACCGGTGCTGGGTGGGATCAGGATGCCAAGCGTGCCGCCAGCAGCAATACAGCCGGTCGCCAGCTTGGAATCGTAATCGAAGCGCTTCATTTCCGGCAGCGAAACACGGCCCATTGTTACTGCCGATGCGACGGACGAGCCCGATAGGGCGGCGAAGCCGGCGCAGGCGGCGATGGTCGCCGATGCCAGCCCGCCCCGCCAATGGCCGAACCAGGCATAGGCGGCGTTGTAAAGGTCGCGGCTCATGCCCGACGTGGACGCGAAATTCCCCATCAGGATAAAGAGCGGAATGACGATCAACTCGTAATTGTTGGAAATGACAAAGGCTTCGTCGGCGAGCATGGAGACCGCCGGCCCCCAGCCATTCATGATGCCGAAACCAACAACGCCGACCAGCGCCATGGCCAGGGCAACTGGCATGCGCAGCGCCAGCAATATAAACAGTGCCGATAGCCCAACCAACCCGAACGCCGTGTCACTCATGATAATCGGGCTCCTCGATACCGCGGTAGGCGCGCCAAGTCTGCATCAAGAGGACTAGGGTAAATGCAACACCGCCCAAAATCATAATGAAGATGAATGGATAGTACGGAATTTCGACCATCTGGGTGACTTCATCGATCTTTATGGAATGCCGAAAAAGCTTATATATCTGCCAGGTCAGCAGCCCAACCAGACAGGTGCATATAAAATAAATGATGGTGTCGCTCCAACGGACGACGCTACGCTTGGCGAACACGCTGATCAGGTCAACGGCGATATGTCCCTTGGTCAGGCCGGTATAGGCGAGGCCGAAAAAAACTACTGGGATGAGCATCACCTCGGCCATGTCATAGACACCGAGGGGCGGCGCGTTGAAGACGCGTCGCATGAACACCGAATAGACAATCAGGCACATCAGGCAGAGCAGCACCAATCCGCCGATCAAGGCCAATAGGCGGACGAACCGCTCCATCTTTGCAGTGAAGGTATGCCTGTCGTTTGTCATCAATCGAATAATTGGCCGGACCTGTAATTCAGTCCAGTCCGCGCGCCCCCATAAAAAAATTGCTTACGCTGAAATTTGAATCTTTAAGCCTTGGACCCCATTTTGCACCGATTATGTCCCGCCGATCCGAAAATATCAATGCCGGACACTTTGACCGAGCGGGCGCATTTGGGTTGGCTGGAGGGATAACCGCAAATCCGGGTTAGCTCACATAACTTAATTATGCTGTCCTAAATATCAGCCCCGAAAGATGAGCGAATATTTTCCATAAATTCTTCCCGTCAGCACTTGCAATCGCCAGCGCCTGGACTATTTAAGTTTAGTGCCCTGGAAACGGGCCGTGCTCTTTTACATTGTGAATAGGAAGACTTGACCCCACGCCCGGAAGTGCCCGTGCTCGTGACCATTTTGGTGCGATTCACATATCGAGGTGCAAAGTAGGGCGCCGATGGGTGAAAAGCGTCAAAAACCGTCATAAAGCGTAAGGAACCGTCATAACCGTAAGGGGGGTGGTAAAAAATGTCGCACGACCCTTGCCAATTTATTCAACCATTAATTTTAAATTGATGTCCGCTTGGGACTGGTGCGAGGCCGGGATCAATCAGCGCTTATTCGCAGCCATGCGCCGGCGGATCTCGGCGGCGATTTCCTCGGACGGGTTGAGGGGCGGATGCTCCCATGTCTCGAAGTTGTCACTAAGCGGGCGGGCATAGCCCTTGGCGAACAAATCGGCTTGAAAGCGGGCATGCTTGGGGACAACAAATCCGGATGGCGCATAGATATAGACCGGCTTTGCAGTCGCCGAGGCCTCGGTGCACATGGAAACCGAATCACCGGTGACCACCAAAATATCGGCCAGCGCCAAAATGCCGAGATAGGGATTGTCACCGTGGCGCGACCATTGGTGCACCAATTGCGGTTTTGCGCCAGCGCCAGCGGCGGCGGCGGCCACATGATCGGCAGCCTCGCCGGTGCGCGGGCTGGTGGTGATAACCAGGCTGCCGCCGGCAGCCGACGTTAATTTTCCGACACGGGCGCCAAGATCAGCCGCCATCGCCGCCGGAAACGGTTTCCGCCGCGTCGCGCCGCCGAGCAGCAAGCCGACCAGCGGGCGGGCAAAACCATCGAACCTTTCCTGCCATTCCTTTCGCGCGGCGGCCAGGGCATCCCCGTTCACCCGGTGCGGGGCGCCGGTGACCGGAAAGAGGTTACCGGCCATTCCCGCGCGGTCATGGCGCGGCACGGCAATCAAATCGAAGCCCGCGGCACCGGCGCCGGGCCCCGGATGCATAATATGGGCAAGGAAGCTTGGGCAGGGCCCGGCCAGACCGGACTGGCGTTTGATATAGCGGGCAATGGGCGCGCACCGCCGCCCGCCGGAGATGACCAGATCGGGCCAGGGCGGCCGGATGTGATCCCGCAGCGCGCCCTGCAGGCCGGCCAGGCTGCCGCCCAAAAACAGGTTCGGCAATCCCGACAGGGCGGAATGGCGGATTGTTTTGATTTCGTAATGGCCGCCGATGGCATCGGCAACACCCAGACACTGATTGGCCGTGCCTTGGCGCTGGTCGGCCAGAACCCAAATCAGTGGCGGGCTAGTATCGGCATTGGGGGCGGCAACTACAGTTTCTTCGGGCAATGTTCCGGGCTTCGTCGGTTAATGGGGTCGGGGCGTACTTACCGCCGATGGCCACGATAAAGCGTGAAAAATCGCGAAATTTCAATTTTTAACTGGATTCGGGCCGATAAAACTCACACCTTTATGACAGGCAACCGAGATGCCGCCGCCCCGCCATCCAGGAGAGAGATCGTGGCCACATCCATTGCGAAATATGCGGTCGGACAGGTTATCCACCATCGCCGGTTTGACTATCGGGGGGTGGTCATCGATGTGGATCACCGGTTTCACGGCACCGACACCTGGTACAAGCAGATGGCGACGTCCAGCCCGCCGCGCGACCGGCCTTGGTATCACGTGCTCGTCGATGATAGCGATCTGCGCACTTATGTGGCCGAAAGAAACCTGGAACTGGATCATACCGGGGCGCCGGTCAATCATCCGGAAGTCGCCAGCTATTTCTCGGACCTGACGCCGGAAGGCTACGTGGCCCGCGAAAAAAGCAATTGAGCGGGCCGCCTATTTTTTGCCGACGGACTTTGCATCCGCATCCGATTTTTGCACTTTTTTAGCGGCGCTTTCTGGCGCGTCCTTAACGCCGGTTCCTTGTTTCATCCCGGTGCGAACATTATCGATGCTGCGCTGCGTCGATTGCTTGGTGATCACCGGCGCGGCGACGCGCAATCCCGAGCGGCCCGACTGAGCTTCGGCCTCAATTGGCGCCGCCGCTATCATCAGCGCCGCCCCGATACCGCTCAGCCAGATATGCAAATTGTGGCCCATGACTTAAACTCCTTGGAAATTCAATCTGCCGTCAGGGTTTATTATACAGGAATTCCCGGCTTCCGTTAATGCCGGAAATTCGATTATTGTAGCCACCAAATGCTTGATCCAGATAACCGACACGATCCTGAAATGCCGGCGTCCCGTGGCGATGCGGTGGCCGGCGCACTATTGCGGGCGTTGGCGGCGGCCTCGCCGCTGGTAATTTTTTTGGCATTGCCGCCATTTTACAACGGCATTTGGGTGCAGGTTGAAGGCGCCATGCCGTGGCTGCATTTGTTGTCGGCGGCGGCGGCCACAGCTCTCACCTGGCTGGCGGCGCGGGGCGATGAGAGCGTTTTGGCCTCCATCCGCCATCCGTTGTTCCTGATCCCGGTCGCGACCGCGGCTCTGTCGCTGGCATTGTTGCCCTGGACGACGCTCTGGGGGTTGTCCTTATTTGGATCGCCCGAACATGGCTTTGGCGCGCTTGCCTTCCTTGATGCCGCCGTATTGACCGCCGCCATGATGTCCGCCTGGCGCCGGCCCGGATGGCGCATCACCATCGTCATCAGCGTCACGGTCACCACCACCGCCGCATTTATCTTAGATGGATTGTTTCGCGGCGAGCGAAGCTGGGCGCCGTTTTTCTTCGCCGATTATCTGGCTTTTTACGCGCTCTATACCTTCGTGGTGATCGCTGCCTGGATGGGGGGCCGAGAATTCGCCTTTGCCAGAACCCGATACATCGTCCTGGCGCTCCTGTTTGCCGGCCTCATATTGTTGTCCGGAAACAAAGCCGCTTTGTTGTCGGGCGCCATCGCGGTGGCGGCGTTGATGCTGCTTTGGAAGTTCCACCACGGTTGGCGATTGTGGCTATTGGTGGCCCTGTTCCCGGTTCTAATCGGCGGCGCCACGTTGCTGATCGGCCCCCTTTGGGAAGAAAGTTTCCGGCGCACTTTGGCAGCCGAGATCGGCATCCGCCCGCTCGCCGATTTGATTATCGCGTCCTGGCCGAGCCTTTGGTCGCGCGCCATGCTGCTGGTCGTCGGCGCGCAAGCGCTGATCGACGAGCCGTCCCGGTTGCTGACCGGCATGGGCTGGGGCCATTATTCTGAGGCATTGCTGTCCAACCTGACCATCGTCGACGGCCGTTTGCAGGAATTCATCGGCAAATCCAGAACCTATTGGGACGCCATCCAGCGTTCCGATTTTCACAGCCACAACAATTACTTGGAACAATTGCTGTCGCTAGGCATCGCCGGACTGTTTCTCGCTATCTATTACCTGTATGCCGTGCTGCGAACAGCGCGCAGCGAAACCTTAAGGCTGGCGGTATTTTTTGTTTTGTTTCTGGGCACGCTGCAATCCTTTTGGTTTCAAATGCCGCATGGATTGCCGGTTATGGCCGCTGCCCTGGCCGCCATCGTTGCCGCGCCCGGCAAACCTTCCGGCGGGCAAAAATCGGCGCGCACGAAAGGTATTTATGGCACCGCCCTGGCGGCACTGATCGCTGCCGCCCTGTTCGCGGGATCGCTTGCCAGCAACGTGGCCGCCAACACCGCCGCCGCCGCCTTGGCGGCCAATCGAAACGTCGGGGCGCCGGCGGCGGCCATGGCTTTCAAAGGCACCGCCGCGGGGCTCAATGAAATCTACCAGGCGGCACTGCTGCAGAATGCCTTTGCCAGGCTCGCAGCCGAAAAAACCCAATCCGGCCAGATCACGCCGGCCTCGGCGGATCGGCTAAAAATATTGCTGGACCCGGTCCTCGGGCGCAGCCAGGACATCAAATCGGCGGCGCTGACGGTGACAGTTGTAAACCTACTCGCCGGACTCCAATTCCGGTTTCCCGGTTTGGCCCGCCAAATACCCAATTCCAGGGAAAAATATTTGGCGCTGACCGAGAATATGCTGGCGCGCCTGCCCCGGCGCAGCGACCTCGCCATCCCTTATTTTAACCTGCTGATACGCGACGATCAGGAGCCCCGGGCCTTGGCAACGGCGGAGCGCATTCTGGCGGGCAATCGGCAAGACGCGATTGCCTTATGGTTTTCGGGCATCATTATGCTGGCTGGGCCAAAAAATGCGGACCAGGGACTGGCCCGCATGCGCCGCGCCCTGGATTTTGGCATCCGTAAGCGCATTCCCATCGCAGCACCGCTACTGAGGCAGCTAACACGCTGAAAAAGTTACAATAAAACTTGTGAATACTGTCGTTGCAAAAATACAACAGTTTATTGATAAATGAGAAGGACGTTCAGTATTTACTGCCGATTAGCCTCGAAACTATATACATACAGTACAAGGGATTCTATCCGCCATTTCGCCAAAGGCTTAAAAACATGAA
>JABHAA010000128.1 GCA_018674495.1 Rhodospirillaceae bacterium
ACTGGCCGCTGTTAAAGCAGTGGATCCAGAAACAAAATGCTCTATCAGGCGATCTTGTTTATAGTGGCTAAGGCGGCTCTTGCGCATAGGTCCCATGATAACCCCAAAATCATGTTATCTGGGTCAGCCCCTAATATTATTAAATCAGCCGCTGCGGTTGCCGGCCTTGCCGGGCTCGTCGCTGTCTCAGCGCCGACAGAGGTTTCATCCGCCGAATTGAAATTGGCCTCCTTCACTGGCCCCAAGCATGCCATGAACCGGGCTTTCTTCACCCCCTGGGCCAAGGAAGTGGACAAGGCATCCAATGGCACCCTCAAGGTCAAAATGTTTGTCGGCGGCAAGCTCGGCAAGGGCGGCGCCCGCCAGTTCAAACGCGCCCTCGACCGGGTCGCCGATATCACCTTTGGCCTTCAGGGCTATACCTCCAACCAGTTCCGGGCGACGACTTTAATCGAATTGCCGGGCATCGCCGGTAATGCTGTCGAGGCGACCCGCGCCATGTGGGCCGCTTGGGACGGTCATCTGGAGAAAGAATATAAAGACGTCAAAATGTTGTTCATGTGGTCGGTGGACCGCCCGGTCATCATGACCAAGAATAAGCAGGTCAAATCCATTGCCGACTTGAAGGGCATGAAAATCCGCACCCCTTCACAGGCCCAGGCTAAGACCATCCAGGCACTTGGCGCCATCCCGGTTCCGATGCCGATCACCAAGGTCTATAACGCCATGTCCCGCGGCCTTTTGGACGGCGTCTTGACTTCGACCACGACGCTGACCGGTTTCAAGCTGAAAGAAGTGACCAAATATTTCGCCGCTGGTCTGCCGTGGGGTACCTCGCCGATGTTCCTGGTCATGAACAAGGATGCCTATAATGGCCTGTCGGCCGCTCATAAGGCGATCATCGACAAGACCACCGGCGCTAAACCCAGCGAACGCGGCGGCGCCGTCTATGACAAGGAAAGCGAAGACGGCTTCAATCTGGTTCGCAATTCCAAAAACCATGTCTTGTTTAACCTGCCGGCATCAGAGGTTAAGGAAGGCACGGCGCTTCTCATGAAGGCGGGCTTGGACATTATTGCCGAAACCAACGCCAAGGGCGTCAACGCCGACGCCATCGTCGCCAAAATGCGCGCCGCCAACTAACGCGCGGGCGCCAAGCTGAATTTTTAAGGGCGCCCTCAATCGGGCGCCCTTTTTTTTTACTGCTGTAATAAGCGACACAGTGAATTCCAGAGAGCTACTCCTCGAATTACGGGGACATATCACCCGATTATTTCCATAAGTGCCTCTGGCGGCCCAGGGGCGTGGCCCATCGTCACTAGGTCCGCGCTGGCCAATCCCGCCGAAATGCCGCGCCACCGGTAGCTGCCCGCCGGGCGATTCGCGGCGCCTCGACTGTCGCGGGTTTGCTGTAACTGCCGCCGAGCGGCTCTCCGGTCATTGATCCGGGCGCGGCCCACGGGGAATTAAATTCATGCACATCAAAGGGTTAGGAATTGCCGGATGCTGCCACAGTCGCGCCGCTCCGATTTCGTTATATTCCACGTGCGCAAGGGAGGTAATTTCTTTACTCTCTTTTGCTATAACTCCGGTGTTGGCAGATCCAATCAAAACCGATTTTGGAGTGGGCTTCTTTGAACGAAAATAAACAATACGACCTCGCCGATCATTTTCTCGCCTGCGCGAAGCTGGGGCGCTATCTGACGGTGGCATCGGACGACCGCTTCGTTATCACCGATGATTTCAGAAAAGATGATGGCGTCATTCCCGAAGCCGCCGCCGTCGCCGCCATCTATTCCAAGGATCCGCTGGTCGGCGTGGCGGCCTTGTTGCCGCTTTCGGGATCGATTGAGAATTTGGAAACGGCGCAGCGGGACAAATATGAGCGCCTGTTTCACCTTATCGTCGAGCAGACCCTGTCCGATGACGTCAAGCAATCGGCGGACGCCTTGCTCGAAAGCCGCTTCCGGCAATCGGAAATCCGCGCCCTGGAGGCCGAACTTGGCGGCCGCCTCAACCCGGCGCGGGAGCGCTACCGGGAATTTCTGGGCATCGTGAAGCGTCTGATGGAAGGGCAGATATCGGCGAAACCGTTTATCGAGGAATTCAACGCCTTCACCGCCGATGTGGCCGGACGGCTGGATTTCGGCATCTACAGTTTCGGCCTGGACAGCATTTTCAAAAGCATGCGCGTATCGGAAACCGTGAAGCGGCTGATGGTGCTGGAATTGCTGAAATTCCCACCCTTGCTGCGCCGGGAAATCCTCAGCAACATCCTGTCTTATCCGGGCCAGACCATCGATTTCGTGCACTTTGTCGAAACCATGGTCGAGCGCCATTTGGACCCAGACCAGACCATTCAAATCGATCTTTTGAAAGATCTGAAATTGCGCCGCTTTTCCATGGAGGCCATTTCCGCCATGGCGGCAAATTCAGAAGGGGCTGCCGTCCACTGAATGGCCGGGCGCGGCGCGCGGCAGGAATACCGTGTGTAGCCGATGGCGGTGAATTTCAAATGACTTATGTGATCAGCGGATCATGAACGCCTGTTTCGTCTATGTGCTCGGCAGTTCGGAAGGGCGCACCTATGTGGGCTGGACGGTAGACCTGGAGGCCCGTCTTGCGCGGCACAATACCGGCAAGGGCGCGCGCGCCACGCGCGGCCGCACCTGGGTGATCCTTTATGCCGAAAAATACCGGATCCGGGGCGAAGCCATGAGCCGCGAATGGCACCTGAAGCGCGACCGCCGGTTCCGCAAGGCTTTGTCGGCTGATTGTATTCAGCCGTAATTTCTATCTTTAGGAACGCGCGTCCATCATGCGCGCCATATCCGATTTCCGTTGGGCGGCGCTTTGGTAGCCCGCATATTCCTGGCAATGACGTTCGGTCTCGTCGGTGATTTCCGCATTCGATTTGGCGAGATCGAGCGGTACCAGGTGCGGTTGCGGAATATACCAGGGCGTGTGCACATAAATTTCGATTAGGTTGCCCTCGGGATCGTCGAAATAAATGGACCAGGCATTGCCGTGGGTGGCTGAGCGGAGGTTGGGGGATTTTTCCGCTTCGGCGAGCGCATGCACGCTGCGTAGCTGATCCAGGTTTTCGACCAGAAACGAGAATTGCTGGTTGAGATGGAATTCCACGTTTTCCGGGCGGCCGGTCACCAGCACGAACTGATGATGTTCGTCCGGATCGTTGGATAGGAAAACCATTTCCACTTCTGCTGATTTTGCCGTGCCCCGGTCGGTTACCGACAGCCCGATGAAGCGGGTGTAGAAGTCCAGCATCCGCTCCATATCGCTCACGAACAACGCGCAATGGGTCAATTTCGCCTTAACAGTTGCGTTCATAGGTGCCGCCCTTTCAACTCTGCTCAGTTTCTAAAGATTCCGTAGCACGGCCTTTCTTGTCCTCCTTTGATCCCGGTCAAGCCGGCACCGGTGCGGCGGCACAAAAAAAATGGCCACCAAGGCGGTGGCCGGCAAATTTGAAATTGAACATCAATGACCAAGTTAATTCGTGACATATGTGGACGCCCCCCTTTGTGCAAGGATGATATTTGTATCCGGTGTTGATTGCGTGCAGTCATATGTCCGGCCTGTTTGCGCGGTACATTTGACCGCTGGCCCTGATGGTCACCGCGACCACAAATC
>JABHAA010000062.1 GCA_018674495.1 Rhodospirillaceae bacterium
CGCCAAGCCCCGCCGGTCCTCTGAAAGGGCATTGCCGATGGCGCTTGAAGCCGACCGGTATTTCGACCGCCGCCGCCTGAAACGACGGCTTGGCCTGTGGCGCGTGATCGCCGTGGTTGCGGCTGTCGCCGCCGCCATCGTCGCCTTTGGCCGCTTCGGCGATATCGAGGGCAGAAATTCCGTCGCCACCCTCGACGTGACCAACGTCATCTTCGATGATACCAGGCGCAACGAGGCCCTTCGCGAACTGGCCAAGAACACCAGCGTCAAAGCCCTTATTGTCCGCATCAACAGCCCCGGCGGCACCGTTGTCGGCGGCGAGGCCTTGTATTTCGGCCTTCGCGCCGTCGCCAAGGAAAAACCGGTGGTCGCGGTTATGGGCGAGGTCGCCACCTCGGCCGGTTATATGACCGCGATTGGCGCCGATTATATCATCGGCCGACGCTCAACGATCACAGGCTCGATCGGCGTTCTGATGCAGACCACGGAGATCACCGGGCTTTTGACGAAGCTCGGCATCAAGGCCGAGACCATCAAAAGCGCACCCTTAAAGGCGCAGCCCAACCCGTTGGAGCCCATGAGCCCGGCGGCGCGCGCGGCGGCTGAGAATATCATTTCCGACATCTATGACATGTTCGTGGATTTGGTCACCGAGCGGCGCAAAATGGCGCGGCCCGTGGTCCTGAAAATCGCCGACGGGCGGGTTTATACTGGCCGCCAAGCCCTCGGCAATGGCTTGATTGATGCCATCGGCGATATGGATACGGCGCGCCAATGGCTTGCTGAGAGCCGCGATATTGCCAAATCGCTGCCGCTGCGCCCTGTGAAAATCAAACGGAAGCCGGATTCTTTGCTCGAAAGGTTTGGTGATTTGTTTGGAAAAACATTGTTTTCTGAACGACTTAGGCTTGACGGCGTGATCTCCCTTTGGCACCCTGCGCTCCGTTAGGTGGTAAAGTCCCGCATTGGCGGGCTTGGTACCTGACATCAGTTGCGGAACGAATTTGTGGCTGGCGTTAGCAGGAAAAGATGACCAAATCTGAACTCATCGCGTACCTAGCTGATGAAAATCCGCATCTCTACCAAAGAGATGTCGAGCGGATTGTTACCACCATTTTTGACGAGATCGCTGCCGCCTTGACGCGCGGCGACCGGGTTGAGCTTCGCGGCTTTGGTGCATTTTCGGTCAAGCAGCGCAACGCCCGTGTTGGGCGCAATCCGCGCACCGGCGAATCGGTTAGCGTCGCCGCCAAGCGGGTGCCCTATTTCAAGACCGGAAAGCAATTGCGCGAAAAGCTGAACAACTGATTTTCGTCTCCGCCCGCCAACCCGAGCGGTGCATACCCGAAAGCGTGACATTGAATATCGGCCGAGGACATAGGCGCATATGGGCCGTATAATTTCCTTTATCACCATGATGGTGGTCGGAATTCTGGTGATCCTGTTTTCGATCACCAACCGGCAATCGGTGGCCCTTGATCTCTGGCCGCTGCCTTTGTTCGTCGACGTGCCAATTTACGCGGTTGTTATCGCCGCCGCAGTTATAGGCTTCATCGCTGGCGGCATCGTCGCCTGGTTTTCCGGTGGCCGCGCGCGGCGCCGGGCGCGCGTGGAAAGCCGCCGCGCCCACAACCTGGAAAAAGATTTGTCGACCCTCAACGAGCGTATCGATGATCTGGAAAAAAAGCGCCGCGAGAAAGTCTGAACCGCTAGCGGCATTGAGAGACCTCCGGTATAAAGAGGCCGATAGAGATAAATTCAGGACCTCGCCATGAGCCAAGACCCCCGAAGCCGAATATTTGTCCCCCTGGATACCCCCGATCTGGATGCCGCCTTGCACATTACGCGGACCCTGAAAGGCCATGTGGGCGGCGTTAAGATTGGCAAGGAAATTTTCACCGCCCTCGGGCCGGCGGGCGTAACCAGCATTGCTCAAGAAGGCATGCCGCTGTTCCTGGACCTGAAATTTCACGATATTCCCAACACCGTGGCCGGCGCCGTCCGCTCGGCCATCGCCATGGCGCCAATAATTCTCGACGTCCATGCCGCCGGCGGCAGTGCCATGATGGCGGCGGCAGCCGACGCGGCGGGCGAAGAAGCGGATAGATTGGGTGTGCCCAAACCGTTGATCTTGGGGGTGACGGTTCTAACCTCCCTCGACGAGGCCGATCTGGCCGCCGCCGGCGTCACCGGTACGGTCGAAGACCAGGTGGTGCGTCTGGCGCGCCTTGCCGGCTCTGCGGGGTTGGATGGCGTCGTCTGTTCCGGCGCCGAGATTGAGCCGTTGCGCGCCGCCATGGGGGCTGATTTCAAACTTTTGACCCCGGGCATCCGCCCTCTATGGGCAGCGGCAGGCGATCAGAAGCGCATTTTAACGCCGTCCGATGCGGTAGCGCGCGGCGCCGATTTCCTGGTCATCGGGCGCGCTATTACCGGCGCCGATGATCCGGTGGCCGCCGCCGAGAAAATCGGCGACGAGCTTGCCAATGCCGCCTAACGCCAATTCCGCCAATATCGAGGTTAAAATTTGCGGCTTGGCGAGCCCGGAAAGCGTCGATGTGGCTGTCGAGGGCGGCGCCCGCTATGTGGGTTTCGTGTTTTATCCGCCGTCGCCGCGCAACCTGAAGCCAGCCGAGGCGCGCAGCTTAACCGAACGGGTACCGCTGGGGGTTCATCGGGTGGCACTTTTCGTTAACCCCTCGGATACCGATATCGACCGGGTCTTCGCGCAAAACCAATTCGATATGATCCAGCTGCATGGCGCCGAAACGCCGGAACGGACCAATAATATTCGCGCCCGAACCGGCACAAAGGTCATGAAGGTGATCAAGCTGGCGGCGCGTGCCGATTTGGCCGCTGCCGCCGCCTACCAGGGCGCCGCCGATCAGTTGTTGTTCGATGCCATGGCGCCCAAGGACCGGACCGACGCCTTGCCCGGCGGCAATGCCCTGGCCTTCGACTGGACCCTGCTGGCCGGCGCCGAGATGGCGCTGCCGTGGATGCTGGCCGGCGGGTTGACGGCGGAAAATCTGGCCCAGGCAGTGGCTTCAAGCGGCGCGTCCCAAGTGGATGTTTCCTCCGGGGTCGAGGATGCGCCCGGCGTTAAAAGCCCCGATAAAATCTGTGCCTTCCTGGCCGCTGCCGCAGCGATATAATTTCCGCTGCCGTGCCGCCGAATTCGCTCGATTTTCCAGCCCGATACAACTAAAAAAGCGGCCATGAGTGATCTCAACAGTTACCGCACCGGCGCCGACGAAAACGGTCATTTCGGCATTTATGGTGGCCGCTATGTGGCCGAAACTCTGATGCCGCTGATCTTGGAAGTGGAGCGCGCCTACCACGCCCTGGATGGCGACGAAGCCTTTTGGGCCGAGTTTGCCGGCTATTTAAAACACTATGTGGGCCGCCCGACGCCGCTCTATTTCGCCGAGCGTATGAGCCGCCATCTGGGCGGCGCCAAAATCTATTTCAAGCGCGAAGATCTGAACCATACCGGCGCCCACAAGATCAATAACTGCATCGGCCAGATATTGCTGGCACGGCGCATGGGCAAGACGCGTATCATCGCCGAGACCGGCGCCGGCCAGCATGGCGTCGCCACCGCCACCGTCTGCGCCCTGTTTGATCTGCCCTGTACCATATATATGGGCGCCACGGATATTGAGCGCCAGGCCCCCAATGTTTTGCGCATGGAACTTTTGGGCGCCGAGGTGAAGCCGGTGACGTCCGGCTCTTCGACCCTTAAAGACGCCATGAACGAAGCTTTGCGCGACTGGGTCGCCAATGTAAGCGACACCTATTATTTGATCGGCACCGTCGCCGGCCCGCACCCCTATCCATCCATGGTGCGCGATTTCCAATCAGTGATCGGCGATGAAACCAAGGCTCAGATATTGGAAGCCGAGGGACGCTTGCCCGACAGCTTGCTCGCCTGTATCGGCGGCGGCTCTAACGCCATGGGATTGTTCCATCCGTTCCTGGACGACGCCGATGTGCGCATCATCGCCGTCGAGGCCGCCGGCGAAGGCATCGAAACCGGGCGCCACGCAGCCAGCCTCAGTGCCGGCGGCGCCGGCGTCTTGCACGGCAACCGCACCTATTTATTGCAGGACGATGACGGCCAGATCACCGAGGCGCATTCCATTTCCGCCGGCCTCGATTATCCCGGTATTGGCCCGGAGCATTCCTGGCTGCACGATGTGGGACGCGTCGAATATGTGTCGGTCACCGATGCCGAAGCGGTCGAAAGCTTCCAGCTTTGCACCCGCATCGAAGGCATCGTGCCGGCGCTGGAATCGGCCCACGCCATCGCTTACGCTGGCAAGATCGCCTGCGATCTGCCCGCCGATCACCTGATGGTCATCAATATGAGTGGCCGCGGCGATAAGGATCTGGATTCTGTCGCTAAGTATTTGGAGGCGCGGAAATGAGCGCCCGCATCGAGGTGCGCTTTGCCGAATTGGCCGAGAAAGGGCGTGCCGGTCTGGTCACGTTTTTGACCGCCGGCGATCCCGATCCCGAAACTTCCCGGGAAATCCTGATGGGGATGACCGATGCGGGCGCCGATTTGATCGAGCTGGGCATGCCGTTTTCCGATCCCATGGCAGACGGCCCGGCGATCCAGCTTTCCAGCCAAAGGGCGCTAGCCGCCGGCGCGTCCATGCAGACTACCCTGGCGCTGGTGCGGGAGTTTCGCAAATCCGATGACGCAACACCGATCATCCTCATGGGCTATTACAATCCCATCTATATCTATGGCCCGGATAAGTTTTTGAACGATGCCGCCGAGGCTGGCGTCGATGGCTTGATCATCGTCGATCTGCCGCCGGAAGAGGACGAGTTGCTGGCGCCCTTAAAAAGCTCCGGCATCGATCTAATTTATCTGACGGCGCCGACCACCGATGATGCGCGCTTGCCAGTGGTGGTCAAAAATGCCGGCGGTTTTGTCTATTACGTTTCAATCACCGGCATCACCGGCACCAAATCGGCGGTGCAAAGCGATATCGCCAGCGCCGTTGCCAGGCTGAAGCGTGCCACCGATCTGCCCATCGCCGTCGGCTTCGGCATCCGCACCCCCGATCAGGCCGCTGAAGTTGCCGAGTGCGCCGATGCGGTTGTTGTCGGCTCGGCCCTGGTATCGGAACTGGCCAGTAATATCGGCGCCGGATGCGCGGCGGCGGTGCACAAGCTGGTGCGCGAGTTGGCCGCCGGCGTCGCCCGGGCGGATAAGCCAAAATGAGCCAGGGGGGCGCGGGCTCCCTCGATCTGGCGGCCCGCCTCAATCGTCTGCACCCCAAAATTATCGATCTGTCCCTCGGCCGGATCGAACGCTTGCTGGATCGCCTCGGCAATCCCGAAGCATCGTTGCCACCGGTGGTCCATGTGGCCGGCACCAACGGCAAGGGCTCGGTCATTGCTTTTGCGCGCGCCATTGCCGAGGCCGCCGGGCAAAAGGTACACGCTTATACTTCGCCGCATCTGGTGCGCTTTAACGAACGCATCTGCGTTGCCAGCCGCCAAATTGAAGACGCCGCTTTGTTGGCCTTGATCGAGGAATGCGAGGCGGTCAATGGCGAGGAACCCATCACCTTCTTCGAGATGACCACGGCGGTTGCGTATCTCGCCTTCGCCCGCACGCCCGCTGATCTGTTGCTTTTGGAAACCGGTCTGGGTGGGCGCTTGGATGCCACCAACGTCATCGCCCGCCCGTCGCTCACCGCGCTGACGCCCATCTCCATCGATCATGTGGGATTTCTGGGCGAAACCTTGCCTGAGATCGCCGCCGAAAAGGCTGGGATATTGAAGGCGGATGTTGCTTGCGTGCTGGCCCGGCAAAGCCCCGCCGCCGCCGAAGTCATCCTGGCGCGGGCTGGGGAGCTGGACGCGCAGCTAATTGTGGAGGGCGATGGCTGGACCTTTGAAGCCGGAGGCGAAGGCCTCACCGTGACCACTGGTCAGCGCACACTGCAACTGCCGTCGCCGGGACTTCTTGGCGCCCACCAAGCCGCCAACGCGGCCCAGGCGGTTGCTATCCTGGACCAGCTGGACGCGCCGTTGATCGATGAAGCCGCCGTCGCCGAGGGGATGAAATTGGTGCACTGGCCAGCCCGGCTGCAACGGCTGGACGGCGGCAAGTTGGCATCGGGGCTGCCCGGCGGCTGGGAGTTGTGGCTGGATGGCGGCCACAATGGGGCGGCCGGGCAGGTGCTGGCGGCCCAGGCCGCCGCCTGGAACGACAAGCCGCTCTATTTGATCGCCGGCATTTTGAATTCCAAAGACCCGTCCGGGTTCTTAAGCCCGCTCGCTGCCCATGCCACCAAGCTGTTCGCGGTCGCCATCCCCGGTGAGGAGGCCAGCCTTGGTGCGGATGATGTGGCGGGACTGGCATCGGAGCTAGGTCTTGAGGGTGAGCCGGTGGCATCGGTTGAAGTGGCCATTGCCGCGCTATCGGACGCCGCGCCGGGCCGCATATTGATTTGCGGATCGCTCTATCTGGCGGGGTACGTTCTTGGGCAGAACTAACCAGGCGCCAGGAATCCCAGCTCCAGGAATTTCGGCAAGCGGTGGGCGCGAAACTCTATCAGCGCGGTTTTGATGGCTTCGGTTTCGCTGCCTTCCTCAAAGATCATTTGCTGACGGGCTTCGAATAATCGGTTGAATATATGATCGGAGAGCTGGCCTGCCGGCGCCTCGGCGGCGCAAAGGGCAAAGAGCGCGTCCATCATCGAAATCTCAAAACCTGCACCGGCGGCAGTGGAGACGAAACCAAGGGTCGGCTGTTTGAGCAGCCTTTGTTTCAGCATGGCGAAATTAAAATGTACCGGCAGCGCGAATTTGTCCGCGCCAAGGGCCGCCGCCGGGGCTGGGCTGGTGGCGGCGTTGAACGGCAATAGCTGTTCGCCGGCGCTCAAAAAACGGGCGGCGTCGGTGATTATCTCAGGACCGTAGCCGCCGAAGCCGTCCATATCCGCCATTTGCGCCGCCGTCTTGGCACCATCGCTGGCGGCGGCGATCACCAGCTCGAATATCTCGGCGTCGAAGCTCAGATCAACCTCGCCGAAGCGGACCTGGCGCTGGAAGGCGTCCGCATCGCAAAGCGTGCCGAAAGGTATCTCTGCCAGCTTGGCGTCCCGCGCTGCCTCGTCCAGCTCCGGGGCGTCCTTGGTGAACACATCCCGGCGGTAAGTCTGGTTGCGGATCGCATCTCCGTGGGTCTCAAACGCGGTGCGGGTGGCCGATTTTCGCAAGAGATCATGAAAATCCGGGGGCACGGCGATATCGATGAAATTGAGGTTCAGTGTTGCGCTGCCCGAATAGGCAAGGCCGATGCCGTCCATCTCGTCCGCCACCTGATGGAAATGCAACGCCCGCACCGGGGCTGCAAACAAATCGTGGGCCAGGCGGTCAATATCGGTGCCCATCATGTCGTCCAGATAGGCGCTTAAAGCCGGATTGTCGGCGAACAAGCCGGCCTTCTTGTCTCGCAAATGGGCCAGATAGTCCAAACCGGCTTGCGCCTTGGTGGCATCATCGTGAGTTAACGAAACGGTATGGAAGCGCGCCAAATCCCGTAAATTGGCCAGCGCCGAAAATCCCGGCAAGGCGTGGTAGTTGACGAACGATACGCCGCCGGGGGCCAGATGCGCGCCGGCGATCAGCAACAAAGCGCCATGGATGGCCGGATCGGCCAGGGAATAGACATCGCTCAAGGCTATATAATCGAACGCGGGCAAGTCTGCGCCGGCCAGTTTCGCCAATTCCCGATGCAGAAATTGCACGTTGTCGAGATCTGCGTCCGCCGCCAGAGCGACCGCAGCATCGATGCACGCCGGATCATTGTCGATGCCGATGAATTCGCCATTGGGATACATGGCGGCGATGCCGCTTAAACTGACGCCGGTGCCGCAACCGATCTGGCAATAGCGAAAGCCGCCCGTCAGGACCGGCGGTGCGTGCCCGCCCAAAAGGCAGACATAGTTCAGGAACTGGGGATTAAGCTCCTTGGTAAAATCCCAGCTTTGATAGGCGTCAGTCATGGGTTAGGTCCAGAAACGCGAAAACCCCGCCGAGGGGCGGGGTTTGATAGTAATCGCAACGGAGATCATGTCCTAATTCAAATGACGCTTTCGATCCATTCCTTCAATTTGCTTTTCGGCAGCGCGCCGACCTTGGTGGAGGCCACTTCGCCGTTTTTGAATAGCATCAAGGTGGGAATGCCGCGCACACCATAACTGGTCGGCGTCTGCGGATTGTCGTCGATATTGACCTTGGCGATGGTCAGTTTTTCGCCAAGTTCGCCTTCGATTTCTTCCAACGCCGGGGCGATCTGTTTGCAGGGTCCGCACCATTCGGCCCAAAAATCCACCAGCACGGGCTCGGAGGCGTCGATCACATCGGCCTGGAAGGAATCATCGGTTACTTGTTTGGCCATTATTCTTTCCTATTCAATTTCGGAACGCAGGGCGCGCTCCAGAGGTTGTTGAACGATGATTTTAATTTATGTTTGCCGTCCTTGGGCGTCAAGGTGCAGCCGCTTCCAGAAGCTCTTCGGAGATTTCCATGAGCCGCGCTTCCACCGTCCAAAGCAAAACACAGCGCACCCGCCGGCCCGGATAAATCTGGCTCAAAGCGGTGCGGTATATGGCCATTTGCCTCACATAAACCTCCGGCACCTGGGCCTCGATGCGGGGCGGCGGCCGGTTGGTCTTGAAGTCGATCACCCAAACCTCATTTTCTTTCACAAGTATGCGATCCAACTGGCCGGACACAATTTGATCACCGATTCGCCCGGTCAGGGGAACTTCGGCGCGGCTGCCCGGCCCGAACAATTCGGCAAATTCAGGATCGGCCAGTACGCCCAATGTTTCGCTGGCGATGGCCGCTTGCGCTGCCCCATCCAGCCCATGCACCGGGCGCGCCAGGTACGCCTTGGCTGCCGCCGGGCGCTGCGCCTCGTCCAACTCGGGCAAGGTTTGCAGCAAGGCGTGCACCAGATTTCCCCTTAGGAACCGTGACCCGTCCGGGCCGCCGAGCGGCGAAACGGCGGCTGGCTCCTCGCCATCGGGGCGCGACGGCATCAAAGGTGTCGGCGCTTCGGGCTCCGGCGCTGGCGGCGCTAGCGCCCAGTCGGGCAGCGGCGCCAATATTTCGGATGGAATTTCGGCTTCTTCCTCCACCGCATCGGTCTGGCTGGATGTGAGGCGCAGCACTTCGGCGGACGCGGTCTCGCCATGGCTTTGCAAAAACGGCTCAGGTGCGGGTTCGGCGATATCTTCCAGCCCGCCCCGGATCAGGTGGTACCAGCAATCCTCGGGCTCTGCGTTTTTGCTGCGCCAGCCGCAAACATAGAGCCGGTCCTCGGCCCGGGTCATGGCCACATACAGAAGCCGCCGGTATTCCTCGTCCCGGTGCGCCTTGAGCTTATCCAGCTCGGCCTCGGACACCGGATCATAAAAGGCGCGCCGGGGCGGCCACAATAAGGCGTGGTCGCGCTTGTCCTCGCCCTCCGGCCACAACAGTCCAGCCGATGTGATCGGCACCTGCATGGTATCGGGCAGGAATACAATAGGCGCCTGCAAACCCTTGGCGCCGTGCACGGTCATCACCCGGACGGCGTCGATATTGCCCTGTTCCAGATCGCGCTTGATCTCCACCTCGCTTGAGCTCAGCCAGTGCAAAAAGGCTTCGAGGCTAGGCACGTGGCTGGCTTCGAATTGCAGTGCCAGATTGAGAAACTCGCCGATCGGGTCCTCCGCGTCGGGGCCGAGGCGCGCCAGCAGCTTTTCCCGGCCGCGCATTTCGCCGCTCAATATCTCGCTGAAAAATTCGAACGGCTGGCTGTGATCGGCGCGCGCCGCCACATTGCCTAGATGATAGTAGGCGTCCGCGTAAACCGTCTCGCCGCCTTGCGCCCGGTTTCGAAGCGTATCCCACAAGGTTCCGTTTCGCCCATAGGCAAGCTGAAAGAGATCGTCTTCGGACAAACCCAAAAGCGGGCTTTTGAGGACGCAGGCGAGGTTCAGATCGTCTTCGGGCAACAAGGCAACGCGCGCCATGGCCATCAAATCCATAACCGCGATCTGCTCGGTGAGCACCATGCGGTCGACGCCGGCGACGCCGACGCTGGCTTCTTTCAGGGCGCGCACCAGATCATCGACAAAACCGGTGCGGTGGCGCACCAGAACCATGATGTCGCCCGCCCGGATCGGCCGCCCATGGGCTTCGAGCAGCTCGCTGCCCTCCACCATCTTGGCAATGCGCGCCGCAACCAGGCGCGCCAATCGGGTCTGCGGCACGTCGCCCCGCACCCTTTCCACCGGCGGCTTCCAGGGGGGTGGATCGTCGCTTTCCCTGGGCTCCACCGGTTGCCACAGCTCGACCAGACCAGCGGCGCCCTTGCGCGATGCAAGGTGGTGGATGGGATTGCCATCAAGGGCGACGCCCTGGGCGGCAGTATCCTGGCTGAACACCGCATCGACGGCCTGCAAGACAGCGGGCGCCGAGCGGAAAGACATGTTGAGATCCACATCCCGCCAGGTTTCATCGGCCGCCGGCACCTGCGCGCCGAAATGCGCGCGCATCGCCTGGAAGGCGCTGGGATCGGCGCCCTGGAACGAATAGATGGATTGTTTGACGTCGCCCACCGCGAACACGGTGCGCCGGGTCTCGTGGGTGCCGGCGCCGGCGAAATATTCGTTGGCGATGGCTTCGACGATGCGCCATTGATCGGGGCTGGTATCCTGGGCCTCGTCGATCAGGATGTGATCGATGCCGCCATCCAGCTTGAACAGCACCCAGGGGGCGACGCCCGGACGTTCCAGCAATTGCCCGGCCTCGGCGATCAGGTCGTCATAATCCAAAAGCCCGCGCCGCGCTTTGCGGCTTTGATAGCCTTCCACCAGTGCCTCGCCGACGCGCAACATGGCTTCGGTGCATTCGGCCACCGTGGCCGCCTGCATGGTCTGATAGCAGCGCTGAATGCGCGCCGCTTCTGCGGCTAAGATGGTATCGACGCCGGGGGATTTTTCGGCGGCCTTCTTGGTGATTAGCGTCTTGCGGATGGCAACATCGCCCTTGAACCTGTCTCCGGTGAGATAGACATTGGCATAAGGCTCAAACGCGTCCAGCCCGCGGCTTTCCAGGGCCAGCCAGTTGGCAAGGACGGCGCCGCGCTGCTGGTCGGTTTTCGAGCCATCCGCCAACGCATCCAGCGCCAGGCGCAATCCCATCTGGTCGAAGGCATCGTCGCGGGAGGCGGCCTCGGCGAGGGATGCGCGGCTTTCGCCGGGGCCGACGCCCAGCAATTCCTGCACGCGGCGGATCAAGGGCGCGATGCCGCCGGCGTCTTCCAGCAAACGGCCAAGGCGCCCCCTTGCGCGGGCCAGATTGGCCAGCAATCCAGTGAACCGGTCGGCATCGCCGATCTGCAGGGTCAGATTGGCGAGGGCCTTGGCGATGGACGCGTCCGCATCGCGCCGCGCCAAGCGCAACAGATCGTCTTCCGCGTCGAGCAGCATTTCGTCGGCATCGCGCTCATCCAACAAGGCGAAGTGGGGCGCAATGTTGGCTTCCAGGGGAAAGCGGCGCAGCAGGGACTGGCAAAAGGCGTGCAGGGTCTGGATGTTCATGCCGCCCGGCGTATCCAGCACCAGGGCAAAAAGATGCCGGGCCCGGTCCATCTGCCGCTCCGACGGTTTGCCGCCGAGCAGCGCTTCTAACTCATAGGTAAGCTTGTCGTCGCTAACCATGGCCCAGCGGCCGAGCCGGTCGGCGATGCGGGTTTCCATTTCCGCCGCCGCCGCCCTTGTAAAAGTGATGCAGAGGATTTTCTGCGGTTCCAGATCGGGCGCCGTCACCAGCAATCCCAGCACCCGGTCGGTCAGAACCTTGGTCTTGCCGGTGCCTGCCGACGCCGACACCCAGACCGAGGCTTCGGGATCGGCGGCCAGCCGCTGGCGGGCATTGGGATCATCTGAGATGAGCGGGGCCATGCTCATGCGTCTTCACCGCCATCTGCCGCGGTCCATTCCTTGATGCGGGCGAGATGTTCATAGGCGCTGTAGCGGGGTGCTTGGGCCGGGCGCGGGCGGGCTTCGTAGGGCGTGGCTGGATCATCAAAGCGGGTGATCAGTTCCAGCACCCCCTCGTGTGCTTCGTCAGCCAGCTCGCCCGCATCGCCGCCGGCGCTGCGCACCTGGCCGGCCGGCTCGGTTCCGGTCAGGCGCCAGTAATCCAGCGCGGTTACTTCGCCCGCTTCAATGCCGTCAAAGCCGCCGGCCACGGCGATAGCGGCCTCCAAGGGAAGCTGCGGCGAAAAGCCGGCGGCAACTTCTTTTGCCGATGGTACCGCGCCGGTTTTATAGTCGCCAATGCCAATGCCGCCGCCGGACAGAATTTCGATGCGGTCGGCGATGGCGGTCAGGGTGAAGGTGCCGCAGGGCCCTTCTAATCTGAGCGTGCCTTTGGTCTCCGAATGGATGCGCTCAATACCGGTGCGCCGCGCCGCCTCGGTCTCCACGAACCAGGCGGCGATGCGTTCAAACTTGGGCCACCAGAAAGCCCATATTCCCGGCTGCGCCAGCATACGGCCAAATTCCTGGCGGCCCATTTCCAGCAATTCGTCCAAGGCGCCCACCGCCAATTGCGCCGGATGGGCGGCGGTGAACTTGTCCAGAATGCCGTGGATGATGGTGCCGTAATCGGCCCGGTCCGGAGGCGCATCCAATTCCGGCAATTCCCTGAGGCGCAGGATATGGCGCGCATAAATGGCGTAGGGATCGCGCATCCAGGTTTCCACCTGGGTTACCGAAAGCTGGCGCGGCCTGGCTTCCAATGGCGGCCGGTACGATGCCGGGCCGATGCGGATTTGGCTGGCCGGCGCATCCAACTGAGCCTGCCAGTGCAGCCATTGGTCAGACGGGAAAAGATAATCGCCGGCGCCGGCGCCAGTGAGAATGGTATCGAGTTTTTTGAGCCAGCGCGACGGCACCGTCGGCACTCCATCAACCCGGAGCGCCCGGGTCATCGTCACTTCGGGCGCGGAAAAGGCCTGCGCGAAATCATGGGCCGCGAGGCCGATGCGCCGTTCCGGCGGCGCCAGGCCGAACTGGCGGCGCATGGGCCGGCTCATCCACGGATCGGCGCCCACATCCATCGGCCAGGTGCCCTCGTTCAGCCCGCCGAGGATCAACAGATCCGTGCGTTGCAGCCGGGCTTCCAACAGGCCCCATATAAATAGCCGGGCGTGGCTGCCGAAGCGCGGGCGGACGGCGCGCCCAGCCATGAGCGCCTGCAACAGGCCCGGATAGCTGGCGCCATCGATGGGTCCCAAGGCATCGGCGGCCTGCAACAATTCGTCGATAAAGGCGGCGGCGGTCTCGCCGGCATCCCCTGACCATAAGCGGTCCGGCCCGGGGTTGGCTTCGGATGCGGCCACCGCTTCGGCAAAGGCGGCGTGGGCCTTGGCGATAACGCTAAGATCGGCGGGTGGGCCAGTTAGGATTTCGGCAAACGGCTTGGCGGCCTCTTCCAGGGTTTGCAGGAGTTCGATCAGTTCGGGCCGCTTTTTCTTCTCATTTTTTTCCAGGCGTAATATCAAATCGGCTAGGCCCGGCTCCGGCCTCGGCCCTCTAAGCACGGCCATTTCAAGGGCGCGAATTTCCCGGCGCAAGGTTGCCGGCGCCCGGCCCAGCGCCGCCAAGGGGTGTTTGCCAAGGGACAACAGGCCCACCGGTGTAAAGCTGCCGGCCACCAATTCGGCGGTCAAATTCAGGAACGCACCGGGTCCGGTATGGGCAAGTGGTAGGCCGGCAGAATCATCCACCGCGATATGCCAACGCTTCAACTCGGCCGCTACCCGGCGCGCCAAGCGCCGGTCGGGGGTTACCAGGGCGGCGGTGCGCGCCGGCGTTTCCAGCGCTTCGCGCATCATCAGGGCGATCAGGCGCGCCTCATCTTCGGTGCCCGGGCAATCGATGCGCTGTAGGCCGGCAAGGGTCGCTTCGTCCGGTGCGCTCAAGCGCCGCCACTGGCTGGTTTCCCGGGCCGGGCGCATCACCTCGGCAATTAACCGCGCCCGCCCCGCATGGGGTTCGCCGGCCATTTCAGAGGGCCAGACCGGTACATCCGCCGGCGCTACGTCTAATCCATCCAACAAGGCCATCATGCCAAACTGGGGATGGTGGGGCACATCGGAGACACTGGCCGGATCAAGTTCGGTATCGAGGCCGGGCAGCACCAGGGCGCCCGCCGGCAGTCCGGCAATGACGCTGAGCAGTTCCGCCGTCGCCGGAATAGAGCCAGTGGAGCCGGCGGCGATCACCGGCCCGGCGGGAGGATGGCAGCGCCAGTGTTCAGCCTGGGCTTCGAGAATCTGGTTACGGCGCAACGCCGGATCGATGGCGTCTTTTTCCGCCAGGATGCCCGGCCAATGCTGGGTGAGGATGGTGAGGAATTCGAGGGTGATCTGCCAATGCTCGGCATAGTCTTCGCTCACCAGCCCTTTGAGGCCATCGAAGCTCAAGCGCTCGGTCTGCACCTGATCGAGAAAATGCGCCAGCTCGGCGGCCAGGGTTGAGGCCTGTTCCAGGGAGATATCACCGCCATGCTGTTTCAAGACCAGTTTGGTCAGCGCCAGACGGCGCTGCAGGGCGGGGATCGCCGGCGCAACGTCAAAGTGGGCCCCGCCCGGCAGATCCTCGGCGCTGACGATGGCCAGCGCGTCCTCGTCGATATCGCCGAGGGGCATCATGCGCGGCAATAAAAGCGGCGCGCCGCCCGACTGGCGCAAGAACGCTTCGCGCAAGGAGCGCAGCGCGCGCCGGGTCGGCAGCAAGACGGTGCTATCGGCCAGTTCCGCCGCGCCGCCGCTGCTACGGGCCAGCAGGCCGGCGGCCAGGGCGTCCACGAAGGGCTGGCCGGCGGGGATGGTAAATACGTTCGGGCCCGGTTGCGTCTCGCTCATGGCCTAAACCTCAGCCTCAGCGCCGGCGGCGGCCGGCAAATTTTTGGTTCAAATAGCCCTCGGCCTGGCTGAGCCCGTCCGGGGTGCCGATGTGAAACCATTCGCCGTCGTTGACAATGCCGAACAATCTCCCGGCCAGGATGGCGCGGTCATAAAGGGCATTCAAGGAGAATACGCGTCCCGGCGGATTTTCCAAAAGCCGGGGGTGCAGGATTTGCAGCCCACAAAATAAATAGGGCGACACTTCGCGTTCGGGTCGCCGTTCGAGCTGGCCTAAGCTATCGATCAGAAAATCGCCGCGCCCCACATAGCCATAGGCTTCGACGGTGGAATGCAGCATCAGCAGCGCATCCATGTCGTCATCCCGCCAGGCATCGCCGAGCCGGTGCAGCGCCCGTCCGGGCCCGTCCAAGAGCAGCATATCCGCATTGACCGTGAAAAATGGATCGGGCCCCAGATGGGCAAGTGCCGCAGCCACGCCACCGCCGGTATCCAGGAGCAAATCGGTTTCCTCGGAGATGATAATCTCCAGATCATCGCGGCCCTCTAAATGGCGCGCAATCTGCTGCCCCAGATAGTGGACGTTGACCACGACCTTTTCGACGCCGGCGGCGCACAGCCGGTCGAGGCAGTGATCGAGCAAGGTGCGCCCGGCCACTTGGATCAGCGGCTTCGGCGTATTCTCGGTAAGCGGGCGCATGCGAAGGCCCAGCCCGGCGGCCAGGACCATGGCGGTTTTGGGCCTGGGCCCCGGCCCTGGCATTAAACGCTCAGCCCTTGGATGGCGGAGCGCCGTTTCTCTTCCGGCACATGCTTGTCCAGCCAGGCCTTGAGGGGCGCCAGCAAAGGATGCCGGCAGGCGCGGTCGAGAAGCGCCCAGACTCTCGGAACATGGACCAGATAGTCATATTTTTTATCGCGCTCGGCGAGGCGGGTGAAAATGCCGATGACCTTGCAATGGCGCTGTGCCGCCAGCACCGTATAGGCGGTCTGAAATTCGCCCCAATCCATGGCCGGAAAGGCGGCCCGGTATTGATCCAGCAAATGCGCCGCCAGCCCGCCGCGCAAATCCCGGCGCGCATCTTCCAACAGCGACATCAAATCATAGACTGGCGAGCCGAGCACCGCGTCCTGATAATCCAATATCCCGCAGGCGGCGATCCCGGACCGGTCCGGCAGCCACATAAGATTGTCGGCGTGATAGTCGCGCAAGACCAGCGTCGGCTCGCCCCGGTTCGCCCTGGACAAAAGACCTCGCCAGATATCTTCAAATTCATGGCGGAAGATGGGATCGGTGGGGATGCCGATCAGCTTGGGCATATACCAATCGACCAGCAGGTTGGCCTCGTCCATCAACATCTGATCGGAATAACGGACCACGCTGGACGGCAGGTACTGGGTGTCCTGGCGGCCATGCAGGTTGATCAAAAGATCGACGGCGCGGCTATACAGCTCCACATCATCGGCGCCGCCCGCTAGTGCGTTGGTATAGGTGGCATCGCCCAAATCTTCGAGCAATAGAAACCCGGACAGCGGGCTCTCGGCCAGAATTTCCGGCGCCGAATAGCCCATGCCGCGCAAATGATGGGTAAGCTGGACGAACGGTCCCACATCTTCGGACGGCGGCGGCGCGTCCATCAGCACGGCGGTGCGCCCATCCAGGCTTACGCGCTCGTAGCGGCGGAAAGAGGCATCGCCGGCGAGCGGTTTGCGCGCCGCGCCGAGCCAGCCAACATCGGCCAGGAAATCATCGATTTGGTTGCTGCGCTCAGACATGGGCTTCGAGCCCTTGGATGCGCCCGGCCCAGGCGTCCGGCGCGTCCAAATGCAAAAGCCGGGCGTCTTCATTGGTGCCGAATTCAAATGTGATCAGCAACCGCCGGGGCGGCAGGTACGCTCCCAGCCTTGCCGGCCACTCGATTAGGGAAATGCCTTCATGGAACGCGTCGTCGATATCCAGCTCAATTGCGTCTTCCGGTTTTTCCAGGCGGTAGAGATCGAAATGAAACACATTGGAAGGCGTCAATTCATACATCTGCACCAGGGTGAAGGTAGGACTAGGTACGTCGCCGGAACCGCCCAGGGCATAGATGAAGGAGCGGGCAAAGACCGATTTGCCGCTGCCCAGATCACCGGCCAGGGCGATGACGTCGCCGGGCCCCGCAAGGCCGGCGATAGCAGCGGCGATGGCCGCCGTGCGGCTTTCGGTTTCGGCTTCAAGGGTGCGCAAATGGCTGTCGGTCATATTGCTTCACTATGTATCGCCCGGCGTTCCATAACGAAAGCGAATATCATGGGATTACAGGGGCGGCGGGCAGCCGACAGGTTACACGGGTGCCGCGGCTGGGCGCCGACGATATTTTCATCTCGCCGCCCTGCAGGCGGACAAAGGCGTCCACCAGCGTCAGACCGAGACCGGCGCCGGGCTCCGTAGTCTCACCGCGCTCGAACGGCTTGGTCATGCGTTCGATGTCGCGCCGCTTCATGCCGGCGCCGGTGTCGGCCACCTGAATCTCGAACCAGCCTTTTTTGTGTGTTGCCGCGAGAGATATCTGGCCGCCATTGCCGGTATGGGTTACCGCGTTGCCGAGCAGATGCAATACGCAGTGGCGAAGTTTTTTGGCGTCAGCCTCGAGCCAGCCGATATCGAGCGCACAGTCAAATTCGAGAGTGATTTTTTTGGCCCGCGCCCGTTCAATCACCATATTGAAGGCCTCGGCGAGCGCGCCGTGCAAATCGATGGTTTCGGTCTCCAGGTCCGATTCCAGCCCTGCTTCCATGCCGGCCAAATCAAGCACCGCATCGAACATGGCTGCCAAGGCGTCGGACTGGCTGGTAATACCGGCGGCGTACTCGGTCTGGCGCTTGTTCATCTCTCCGACATAGCCGCCGGCGAGCAGTTCGGCAAAGCCGGTGATCGCGGTCAGCGGTCCGCGCACCTGGTGCGACAGGGTGGCCAAAAAATCCGATTTCATCTGGTTCGCGTCCTGCATGGCGGCGGCGCGGCCGCGAAGGGCGTCTTCCAGCCCGGCGCTGTCGGTGACGTCGGTGTAGGAGAGCAAGGCGGCGCCATCGGGAAGCGGGATGTGGGCCGCGTCCAACACCCTCCCATCGGTACGCAGCAAGCGGGTGAGACCCGTCTGGCGGCCAAGCAGGCGGGCGATCAAACGCCCACGTTTGGCGGGCCAATCGTCATCGGTGGCCAAATAGGCGCGGCTGGCGTCGAGAAATTCGCCGAGAGCCGGCTCGTCACCGGGCAGGTTCCAAAGTGCGCTGAAGGCCGCATTGCAAAGCCGCTGGCGACCATCGGCGCCATAAACAGCGATACCGGCGGCGATATGATCCAGGGTCTGGCGCTGCACGGCGGTGCTTTCGTTGCGTGCCCGCTCGGCCTCCAGGCGCTTTGAGATATCCTCGAACGACAGCATGAAGCCATCCTTAAGCGGCGCCGCAACTTGCCGCAGCACGGTCCCATCGGGCAGATATAATTGGTCGGAAGCGGGTTTCTCCAAGCCTTTCAGCCGCGCCGCCTCGGCCGCGCGGTAGGATTTGAAATCGTTGATTTCCGGCCAGCGTCTGGCCTCGCGCAACCGGTTCAGGATATCGCCGTGACCGGGATGACCATCCAGCCACACTGGATCGAGCCGGAACAGCTCGCAATAGGCTTTGTTGAACAGGCGCAGCCGACCGTCTTCGCCAAACACGGCAACGGCAATGGGCAGGGCCTCGATGAGCGCGTCATCGGTCCCGATCGTATCCAGAACAACCACGCCCCATGTTTAAGCGCGGTTCGCGATTTAGGGCAAGTTTTGAGGTGGCCAGGGTAGGGTTTGGCGCGTCGAAGCCACGCGTAACAATGGCGCCGAATTATTCTTTATCGGGAATTTTGTCGAACTGGCCGGTTTTGGCAAACTCCCGCATTCCCAAAACCTCGTCCGCAAATACCGGCGGCTTGTCATTGGCACGCTGGGTTTCGACCGCATGCTTGAAGATGCGCTCAACCATAGTTGACCAAGTTCCAATTTCATATTCGGATAATTTTTTGTCCATATCCTTAGCCATGGATTAAAGTTCCGTATATGTGAACATCCTCGATACTTGTCGATATTCCATCGCCCTCGGCGATCCAAACCGGACTATCAGCAGAATTATCGACGATTGTCCATTTGTCTGCAAGCCTTTGATAATTCAAGAAATTTCGGGCCGTGCGATCATAGCGGCGGCGAACAACGTCCTCCGGTATACCGTGCCCGCCCTTATTGTATCTTAACGCAACGCGATTTACCGCCAAATCAGCCGATTGCAGCCAAACAAAAATCAAACCAACGCGCCATCCAACGTCTTTTGCTCGGGCCGCCGCGTTTAAGTGCCCGACGCCGGACATCGTTGTTTCAATGGCAAAGGATTGGCGAGCCCGAATAAGCTCATTGCGGCGCTTGATGATAAGTTTGCCGGACTGCAGGGCAGCGTTTTCGGGATATCCCGGAGATAAACGTTGGGCAACTTCGTCAGCATTGATGAATATCGGTCTCTCAACGAGACTATCAAGTATCTCCGAGGCCAGGGTTGTCTTGCCGGCCCCGTTGGGACCGCCCAAAATCCACATCCATGGTTCATCCGTCATCGATGAACCATGGACTGGAACCAGAACTTATTTCAAGCCCCGCCGCTTAGTAGCGGTAATGATCCGGCTTGAACGGTCCCGCCTGGTCGATGGAGATGTAGGCGGCCTGCTCTTCGGTGAGGGTGGTCAGGTTTACGCCCAGCTTGCCGAGATGCAGCATCGCCACCTTCTCGTCCAGGGCCTTGGGCAACACA
>JABHAA010000104.1 GCA_018674495.1 Rhodospirillaceae bacterium
AAATACGATTATCCCATGCTGGTCAATCTGTTCGGTACCGTGAAGCGCGCCGCCTGGGGCATGGGGCGCGAGCCCGATACGTTGCGCGAATTGGGCGAAACCCTGGCGTTTATGCGCCAGCCCGAGCCGCCGGGGGGCTTCAAGGAAGCGGTCGCCATGCTGCCCATGGTGAAAACAGCCCTTTCCATGCGCCCAAAAACCACCAGCAGCGCCGCCTGCCAGGAAGTGGTCTGGCAAGGCGATGACATCGATCTGGCGCGCCTGCCGATCCAGACCTGCTGGCCCGGCGAGCCGGCGCCGCTGATCACCTGGCCGCTGGTTGTGACGCAAAACCCGAACGATCAAGACGGCGATGATTTCAATATCGGCATCTACCGCATGCAGGTAACCGGGCCAGACACGACGCTGATGCGCTGGCTGAAACATCGGGGCGGCGCCCAGGCGCACAGCGCCCACAGCGCAGTTTCCACTGAGCCCCTGCCCGCCGCCGTGGTCATCGGCGCCGATCCGGCCACCATCCTGGCCGCCGTGGCGCCGGTGCCAGACACCATGTCCGAATACCAGTTCGCCGGCCTGCTGTCCGGCGAGCGGGTCACGCTGACCGACTGCAAGACCGTCCCCATTAAAGTTCCCGCCGAGGCCGAGATCGTCATCGAAGGCCATGTGTCGCTGACCGAGACCGGCGACGAAGGGCCATACGGCGATCACACCGGCTATTACAATTCCGTGGATAAGTTCCCGGTGTTTAAAGTGTCCGCCATCACCATGCGCAAAGACGCCATTTATCTGTCCACCTTCACCGGGCGGCCGCCGGACGAGCCGTCGATCCTCGGCCAGACCTTGAACGATGTGTTCGTGCCGCTCCTGATCCAGCAATTCCCGGAAATCGTCGATTTCTGGTTGCCGCCGGAGGGTTGTTCCTACCGGGTGGCGGTGGTGTCGATCAAGAAAGCCTATCCCGGCCACGCCAAGCGCATCATGATGGCGGTCTGGTCCTATTTGCGGCAGTTTCTTTATACAAAAGTGGTGATCGTCGTCGATGACGATATCGATGTGCGCAGCTGGACCGACGTGATCTGGGCTATCTCGACGCGCATGGACACGGTGCGCGATGTGACTTTGGTCGATGGCACGCCCATCGATTATTTGGATTTTGCATCGCCGGAGCCCGGCCTCGGCGGCAAGATGGGGCTCGATGCCACCAACAAGATCCCGCCCGAAACCAGCCGTGACTGGGGCCGAACGCTCGCCATGAGCGATGAAGTGATCGCCAAGGTGGATGAAATGTGGGACAAACTTGGCCTGCCGGGAAGCGGCCAAAACATCTGGAAGAAAGGCGAATAACGTATGGCGGGCGAAATGCTGGAACGATTACAAGGCCTTTTGAGCCGCGCCAAAAAGGCCGGCGCCGACGCCGGAGACGCGGTGCATGTGGAAAGCCGCTCGCTGTCCGTAGGCCAAAGGCTCGGCGCGCCGGAAAAGCTGGAACGCTCGGAAAGCGCCGATGTGGGCCTCCGCGTCTTCATCGGCAAACGCCAAGCCATTGTCTCGTCTTCGGATATTTCCGATGACGCTTTCGATGAATTGGCGGAGCGCGCCGTGGCCATGGCCAGCGCCGTGCCCGAAGACCCCTATTGCGGCCTCGCCGATGCCGATCAGCTAGCAACCGAAATCCCAACCCTCGATATGTGCGATGCGGAAGAGCCGGAGCCCGAGACATTAATCGATTGGGCCAATCGGGCCGAAGACGCGGCCCGCGCCGTCGACGGCGTCACCAATTCCGAAGGCGCCGAGGCCGGCTGGGGCCAGGCGCGGGTGTCGGTGATCGCCTCCAACGGCTTTGCACAAAGTTACGCGGGCTCGCACTATTCTTTAAGCGCATCGGTTTTGGCGGGTTCAGGCACCGAGATGGAGCGGGATTACGATTACACCGGCGCCGTCTATGGCAGCGACCTGGAAAGCCCCGAAGCCATCGGGACGAGCGCCGGGGAGCGCACGGTCAAGCGGCTCAATCCGAAAAAAGTGGCTTCGGGGAGTGTGCCAGTGGTGTACGATCCGCGCGTATCGCGCAGCCTGGTCAATCATTTCGCCAACGCCGTCAACGGCGCCGCCATCGCCCGCGACACCAGCTTCTTAAAGGAATGCATGGGCGAGCAGATATTTCCAGGCAACATCAACATCATCGATGATCCCCACCGGCACAGAGGCCTGCGCTCGAAACCCTTCGACGGCGAAGGCATCGCAAATGAGCGCCGGGGCGTGATCAAGGACGGCAAGCTGACCACCTGGTTCCTCGATCTCCGCTCGGCCCGCCAGTTGGGGTTGGAGACAACAGGCCATGCATCCAGAGGCGCCGGCTCACCGCCATCACCATCGGCCACCAATCTTTACATGGACAACGGCAGCATCAGCCGGGATGCCATGATCGGCGATATCAAATCCGGTCTCTATGTGACCGAGTTGATCGGCTTCGGCATCAACGGCCTAACCGGCGACTACAGCCGCGGCGCGGCAGGCTTCTGGATCGAGGATGGGGAGCTGGCCTATCCGGTCTCCGAAGTCACGATTGCGGGTAATTTGAAGGACATGTTCCTGGGGCTCACCGCCGCCGATGATCTGAATTTGCGCTACGGCGTCGATGCGCCGACGTTGCGGATTGAGAGTATGACGTTGGCGGGGACGTAGGAGCGCAGCCGGTGTGGGGTCCTGTCCCGGCGAAGCCGGAGCGTAGCGATAACGGAGACGGATGGCATGGTTGGCCACACCGGGCGGTTCACTAAGCGGAATGGCCACGCGGAAGGGAAGCGAGATAGGCAATGTGCCTCCTCACGATAAGTCCCATTGATCCGGCTATGTTGGGCCGAATTTTAACAGATATGCTTGAAAATAATCCGATCCACCCAATTATGTGGTTGTATTATAAATATGTTTAATTTTTCCTATTTATGCGTGAGTCAAATTACAACTAAGAGAACAAAAAGGGGGAATAATCGGTGGCGGATCAAAATAAGGTGGATGCAAATCCAACAAAATCGTTTTTCGTGAGGATGATCACACGCGATATTTCTCTTGAAGATTGCATTCTCGATCTAATTGACAACAGTGTGGATGGCGCGTGGGAGCTTGAAGGCGGTCAGCCGATGAGTCTCGGCGACAACGTAGATTTATCTAGCTACGCAATAAATATTCAGATTGAAGACGACAGATTTGTGATCAGTGACAATTGTGGCGGCATCACGTTCAACGATGCCGTCGAATATGCATTTACATTTGGCCGTAAAGAGCAGGTACACGATGAGCCATACAGTATCGGCGTGTACGGCATTGGCATGAAACGAGCGGTTTTTAAAATTGGGAAAAAAATAAATATTCGAAGCACATACGATAAACGCGGCGACGAAGGATCATTCATAGTTCCGATCGAGGTTCAAAAATGGTTGGAAGACGATACCAAAGATTGGGATTTTGATATTGCTGAAGACAAGCCACTCGACCATACAGGTGTAGAGATCACCATAACCGACCTGCCGGAAAATGTAGCAACTTCGTTCAGTAATCCAGCATTTGTTCAGAACCTAAGGCGGATGCTCGCCAGAGACTACGCACTTCACTTGAACCGTGGGCTCGCTATCAATCTGAATGGAGAGTGGATTTCCGGGTGGCAAATTAGCTTACAAGTTGGCGGTGATATTTCACCCATGAGAGTTGAGTACGAAGATGCTGTTGGCGACGAAGTCGTCAATGTTGAAATTTTTGCTGGTATGGTCGCGTCTCCCCCAGAGGATGTGTCCCCTTCGGAAGATATTAGGGGAGAAAAACAATATGGTTGGTACATCGTTTGCAACGGTCGAATTGTGCTGGCAGCTGACAAAACGGAACTATCTGGTTGGGGTTCTGATGGGTGGCCCTACTGGCACCAACAATACGCCGGGTTTATCGGAATTGTTATGTTTAACTCCTCAAAAACCGAGCTGTTGCCTCTCACTACCACGAAACGCAGTGTAGATGCATCTTCCGAAGTATTCAGGCGCGCTCGCCTCCGTATGCGAGATGCATCTCGTGATTGGATAAATTATACGAATACAAGAAAACAATCGCTATCTGAGGCGAAAAAGGTCGAGGCGATACCGAAACCCCAGCTGATTTTTTAACGTCCAAAAGAGTGATAATGTCAAACTACCTAAGTATGAACCTGAGCCAAAAGTCAGAACGACAAGCGTAAGTTATTCGATGCCCAATGATCGGGTGCGAAAACTAGCATCGGCCCTTGGCAATATAAATATGAGTAACAAGGACGTTGGTATCAATTCGTTCGATTACACATATGACGACCATGTGGAGGACGACTAATGGCGTCCTTCACAACCGTTAACTATAGCCTTCGACCGAGCAAATCGATCCAACGAAGTTTGGTATTTGAAGCAGTTCAAATTCTGCAGGGCACCTTAGATTTAAATGAGATGGTATACATTGGGTTCGGCTCTATATGGTTCACAGATTTTCAGATGGCCCACAAACTATTAAACGTGACGGATATGGTTTCGATTGAAGCAGATGCAATTGGGTATAGTCGAGCAGTGTTTAATCAACCTTATAGGACAGTTTGCGTTCGCAATGGCTCTTCGTCCGAAATATTGCCGCAGCTATTTGAAACGGATGCTATTTCGATTAGGCCGTGGCTAGTCTGGTTGGACTATGACCAAGCATTGAGCGAAGAATCCGTTGAAGATATCCAGTTGGTGATTGAAAATGCTCCACCGAATAGCATTCTCCTCGTTACATTTAATGCTAGAGGGCCATATGGCAAACTCCCCCAGCGTCCTAATCGCGTCAGAGCTCTTTTAGGGCGGGTCGTTCCTGATAACTTGAGCAAGGACGATTGCAACGATGAGAATCTATGTGACACCCTTGCAGACCTAACCTTGGATTTTATGAAAAAAGTGGCGGCTGACGCTTCGCGGCCGGGCGGGTTTATGCCCGCATTTAGGTTGCTTTATAGAGACAGCTCACCAATGGTCACTGTTGGAGGCATTCTCCCTGCAAAAGGGGCGGCCTCAGCAGCTAATGCGGCTATTAAAGGTGTTGATTGGCCTTCATTCATTTCAAATAAAATTGTGGCACCAAACCTTACTCTAAAGGAAAGCAGTGTGCTTCAGGCACAGCTACCCGACGATACGCCGCTCGATAGGGCTAGGGTGCAAAGCCTGGGGTTTGATCTTGAAGAGGAACAAATCCGCGCATTTGAAAAATATTATCGATATTACCCGTCGTTCGCTCAAATCGTGACATAGCAATTTTTGCTCCAATAATATTGATCAAATTTAGATTCAACATTCGTGAATAATTTGGACCCATAGGGCAAAGATTCAGACGATGATGAGAATAGTAGATTTATTCAGTGGTGCGGGAGGCCTGTCATTAGGTGCGCATCAAGCAGGTATGCCGGTTACAACCGCGTTCGATATCGATCCAATTCTTACGTCATCGTTTCAGTTTAATTTTCCAAATACGAATTTGGTGCGGTGTGATGTATCTGCCCTGACGGGTCAAGAGGTGGAACGGCTAGTTGATGGACCCGTAGATGGTATTATTGGTGGGCCTCCGTGCCAGGGGTTTAGCGCAATTGGCCGTAACGACTATAACGATCCCCGGCGACAGCTGATCTTAGATTTTTTTCGTCTGGTATCAGAGGTTAATCCTGCTTTTTTTGTAATGGAGAACGTTCTTGGACTGGGCTACCAACGGGCTCGGCCACTTCTTGATTTAGCTATTGAGATGGTAGTCAATCGATACGAAATTTTAGGCCCATTGGTACTAAATGCTGCCGATTTTGGAGCGCCTACAAAACGGTCAAGATTGTTTATAATAGGAATTGACCCATCGAGATGTGATCCACTTAGCGTCGATGACATTTCACGATTGAGGCGAAATCCCCGAACGGTCCAAGAAGCGATCGCGGACCTCAAGAACGCAAAGCGATTACCAGATCATGGCAATTTTGATCAGTGGAAAATTACCAAGCGTGGTCGCCCAAATGAGTATTTGAGATCCTTGCGTAACGATGATCGCATGTTCTCGGGGCACTTGCCTACCAAGCATACTCTAAAAGTAATAGAGCGTTTCAAAACCGTTCTGCCTGGTGAAACAGACAAGATCGGTAGGCATCCTAGGCTTGCCTGGCACGGCCAATGTCCCACTCTACGTGCGGGAACGGGTAGTGATCGTGGATCATATCAATCTGTCCGACCAATCCACCCGGAAGAACCCCGCGTGATTACGGTGAGGGAGGCCGCTCGACTTCAAGGGTTTCCTGATGAATTTCGGTTCCATCCAACGATTTGGCATAGCTTCCGAATGATTGGCAACAGCGTATCGCCGATTATATCCGAAGCAATATTATCCGCCATTAGTACCAAATTTGGAGTTCGTAAACCCGCTTTAGAAGCAGCCGAGTAATCGCAAAGATTGCTTAGACAAACGCCCGATTGTCCGAACCAGAAAATAAATACAGGGACATAATTTAATTTCAAGCTACGAACTTAATTCACCCACTTGCGCCGCTCCGAAAACAGACTATTTAACAATCAATGCTCCGATCACAGACAGGTACCAAGACGGGCGCCGGTCTGGCCGACCCAGCCATCCCCAGACCGGCTGGGCCGGTTAAGTCTTGAATATTGTGAATAGGTCCTATTGATCCCACGCGCGGCGGTGCCGTTGCCGTGGTCCGTTGGCAGGTGTGCGGCGCCGTTGGCACCCCCACATAACCCCATGAATCCCCCTTAAAACCCCATAAACCCCCATACCCGATTTTCGAAAATATGTCGCACCAAATGCGGAAAACCGTAACAAACCGTCACAAACCGTCATAACCGTAAGGGGGGTGCTTGGGATGTCGCGCGAGATTGTTACGATATTTCTCGCTAAAGAAGAAAATCAACTTTCTTCTCTGTGGCCTCTGTGATCTCTGTGTTTCAAACTTCTTTTATTCTCTTTTTTCTTCTCACCGTCTCACTGCCTCTGTGGTGAAAACTTCTTTTTGCCAGGGGGTGCCGGCAGCACGGGCGGGCCGACCATGCCATCCCCCGCCCTCGGCCTGCGTGTAAGGTCTCGCTAGGAGCTAGTCGAACGCTTCGTCCCAAGTCCCCTCGGTCGCGGCGCGGGAATATTCGGTGGAGCGGTTTTCGAAGAAGTTGGCGTGCTCGACGGCGTTGAGCATGGTGTCGAGCCAGGGCAGCGGGTGCTCTTCGATGCGGTAGATGGGCTGCAAGCCAAGCTGCGACAGGCGCCGGTCGGCGATGAAGCGGATATAGGATTTGATGTCGGCCGAGGTCAGGCCTTCGACGGCGCCCAATTCGAACGCCAGATCGACGAACGCGTCTTCGTGGGTGACGATGGTCTCGCAGGCCTTGTAAAGATCGCGCTGAAACGCTTCGGTCCAGATTTCCGGATTTTCGGAAACGAAGGTGCGAAACAATTTGATGACCGAGGCGCAATGTAGGCTTTCGTCGCGCACGCTCCAGGTGACGATCTGGCCCATGCCCTTCATCTTATTGAAGCGCGGGAAGTTCAGCAGGATGGCGAAGCTGGCGAACAATTGCAGGCCTTCTGTAAAGGCGCCGAATACCGCCAAAGTCTTGGCGATATCGGATTTGGAGCCGGTGCCGAACTCCTGCATGTAATCGTATTTGTCCTTCATCTCTTTGTATTGAAGGAACGCGGAATAGATGTCTTCGGGCATGCCGATGGTGTCGAGCAAATAGGAATAGGCGGCGATGTGGATGGTCTCGGTATTGGAAAAGGCGGCCAGCATCATCTGTACTTCGGTGGGCTTGAACACCGATGCATAGTGCTTCATGTAGCAGTTATTGACTTCGATATCGGCTTGCGTGAAGAAGCGGAAAATCTGCGTCATCAGATGGCGCTCGGTCTCGTTGAGCTTGTTGTGCCAGTCCTTGACGTCGTCGGCGAGCGGTACTTCTTCGGGCAACCAGTGCACCTTCTGCTGGGTCTGCCAGGCCTCGAAGCACCAGGGGTAGGCGAAAGGCTTGTAGACCGGCTTGGCGTCCAAAAGGGACATGGGGTTTCCTCCTCTAAGTCTCTTGTTTTAGGCCCACGCCTATTGGCAGGCGAGGCATTCTTCGTAATCGGTGCTGTCGCCCTCATCGTCCGAAGCCAAGGCGGCGATGGGCAGGGGCTCTCCATCGGCGCCGGGCAGGGGCATGGGGGTGAATTTTTCGGCCCCATCTCTAGCATTGGCCACCCCGGCGACCGAGACATCCTCGGCCCGCTGGATCGATTTGGAACGGCAGTAGTAAAGGCTTTTAAGACCATGCTTCCAGGCCATCAGGTGAATTTGATGCAGATCCCGCTTATGAATATCGGCGGGCAGGAAGACGTTGACCGATTGCGACTGATCGATGTAATCCGCCCGGTCGCCGGCCAGCTCGATCACCCAGCGCTGATCCAATTCGAACGCGGTCTTAAACACGTCCTTTTCGTCGTCGGTCAGGCAATCCAGATGCTGCACCGAGCCTTCGTTGACGGTGATCGAGGTCCAGGTGGCGTCATCGTTGCGCCCCTTCTCGGTCAGCAATTCCACCAGGTGCCGGTTGCGCACGTTGAACGAGCCGGACAGGGTTTTGTGGGTATAGGAATTGCCGCTGATCGGCTCGATACCGGCGGACGCGCCGCCGCAAATGATCGAGATGGAAGCCGTCGGCGCGATCGCCGTCTTGTAGGAAAAACGCTCGTGGAAGCCATAGTCGGCGGCGTCCGGGCAGGGTCCGCGCTCGTCGGCCAGAACGTGGCTGGCGGCATCGGCGCGTTCCTGAATGTGGCGGAACATTTTAAGGTTCCAGGCCTTCGCCATGGCGGTCTCGAACGGCACCCGGTTGGCCTGCAAAAACGAATGGAAGCCCATCACGCCGAGCCCGACGGAGCGCTCCCGCATGGCCGAATATTTGGCTCGCTCCATGCCGTCGGGCGCATTGTCGATGAAATCTTGCAGCACGTTGTCGAGGAAGCGCATGACGTCCTCGATGAACAAGGGGTGGTCGCGCCACTCCATGAAGCGTTCCAGGTTTAGCGACGACAGGCAGCAGACGGCGGTGCGCTCGTTGCCAAGATGATCGACGCCGGTGGGGAGCGTGATCTCGGAGCAAAGGTTGGAGGTTTTGACGCTGAGCCCGGCCAGCTTGTGGTGTTCGGGAACAGCCCGGTTGACCTGATCGGAGAAGACGATATAGGGCTCGCCGACTTCGATGCGCGCGGTCAAAAGCCTGATCCAGAGATCGCGGGCGCGCACTTTTCGAACTGGCGTTTGGTCTACGGGGGAGACCAGCGCCCATTCTTCGTCCGCTTCGACGGCGCGCATGAAGGCATCGGGCACCAGCACGCCGTGGTGCAGGTTGGGCGCCTTGCGGTTGGGGTCGCCGCCGGTGGGCCGCCGGAGCTCGATAAACTCCTCGATCTCGGGATGGCTCATGGGCAGATACACCGCAGCCGAGCCGCGCCGGAGCGAGCCTTGGGAGATGGCCAGGGTCAGGCTATCCATGACGCGGATAAAGGGGATCACGCCGGATGTCTTGCCGGCAATGCCGACCCGCTCGCCGATGGATCGGAGGTTACCCCAATAGCTGCCGATGCCGCCGCCGTTGGAGGCCAGCCAGACATTCTCGGTCCAGAGCCCGACGATGCCCTTCAGGCTGTCAGAGCTTTCATTGAGGAAACACGATATGGGCAGGCCCCGGTCGGCGCCGCCGTTGGACAGCACAGGCGTCGCCGCCATGAACCAATGTTTGCTCATATAGTCATAGATGCGCTGGGCGTGGCCATCGTCGTCGCCATAGGTGCTGGCGACGCGGGCAAAAAGCGCCTGAGGATCTTCATCCGGCAACAAATAGCGGTCCTCAAGCACCGCTTTTCCGAATTCCGTAAGCCGTTCGTCCCGGGATTGATCGATTTCTACCCGCGGCCCTTTTTTGGTTTGTATTGAATCCAGCAACGCGACCTCCAGTTTTTTGTACCCTGCCCGCCCTTAATGGAGCGAGCCCCCATGCCCGTTTCGGGCTTGATATTCGCGGGCGGCGGCGAAAATCCTGCGCCCGGCGGAGCGGTGTGCACCGCCGGTTAGTTGATTCAGGATTGTAGTGGTTTCCCCAGTCCCGACACCCACAAGATATAGTAGGTTATTTTATAAGACCGTCAATAGGTTGATTTAAGGTAAATGGGATTTATTTTGGAAATCGGGCAGAAATGTCACGGGAGGGAATCATTCGGTGGCTTCAGCGCGCCGTCCGGGAGGATATTAAACCTCGTCCTCATCAACAATCCAAGGCTCGGTCAGCGCTGCCGCCACCCATTCCTTGATCCATTCATTGGCCAGCATGGCATCCATATATTGGCGCCCCACTGCATCCGGCTCGATGCCATAGCCTTGAAAGCGGAAGACCACCGGGGCGTACATCACATCGGCGATGGAGAAGGCGCCGAACAGATACGGCCCGGCTTCGGCACTCTCCCGGCAATCCCGCCAAATGGACAGAATGCGGGCGATGTCGCGTTCCGCCTCGGGCGTCGGCACCAGGCCTTCAACCCGGCGCCGGATATTCATCGGGAACTGGTTCCTGAGCCCGAAAAAGCCGGTGGCCATTTCCGTGGATACGGCCCGCGCCCGGGCCCGATGGCCCGCATCCGCCGGCCACATGTTCTGGTCCGGCGCCAGCTCGGCAAGGTACTCGGCAATGGCCAGGGATTCCCAGATGGCGAGACTTCCATGCATCAGCACCGGCACCTTGCCCGCCGGCGTCTCGGCATCCATGGTTTCGCTGTGGCCGTCTTCGAACAGGCGGATGAGCTGTTCTTCAAATTCCAGCCCTGCAGCCTTTGCCGCCAGCCAGCCGCGCAACGACCACGAAGAATAATTCTTGTTGCCGATTTTGAGAATCAGGTCCGCCATGGCGGGAATATAATCGATGCAACCCTTCAGTCCAAGCGGCCGCAAATCTTGCCCGGCCACAAGCCGGATGATAGGTTCCGCGCCGGCCCAACTGCTCCTTATAAAACTTCGAAAGGCATTTCCATGGCGCTGGACAAAGACGCCGTTGCCAATATCGCAAAACTGGCGCGTATCCGCATTAGTGAGACAGAGATGGAAACCCTGGCGGGCGAGTTAAGCCATATCCTCGGCTGGATCGAACAGCTGGAAGAGGTGGATACCTCGGGTGCCGCGCCCATGACCAGCGTCACCGAAATGGACTGGCCGAAGCGCGAAGATAAAGTCAACGACGGCGATTATGCGGAACGGGTTCTGGCCAACGCCCCCGATCCGGCTGGCAATTTTTACACCGTTCCCAAGGTGGTCGAATGAGTTCGTCGCTGACAAAATTGGGCGTCGCTGAAGCCAGGGCTGGGCTGATCGCCGGTGATTTCTCGTCCGAGGAATTGACCAATGCCAACCTGGCCGCCATGGAAGCCGGGCGCGGGCTGGGCGCCTTCATTACGCCGACCCCGGATATCGCCTTGGAGCGGGCACACGCATCCGATGTCCGCCGGGCGGGCGGCGAGGCCCTCGGCCCCCTGGACGGCGTGCCGATCGCCGTGAAAGACCTGTTCTGCACCGAGGATGTTTTGACCACCGCCGCATCACATATTCTGGATGGCTTTAAGCCGCCATACGAATCCACCGTATCGCAGAACCTGCGCAATGCCGGCGCGGTCATGCTGGGCAAGACCAACATGGACGAGTTCGCCATGGGCTCGGCTAATATCACCAGCCATTACGGCCCGGTGAAAAACCCGTGGAAGCTGGATGATGGCAAGGACCGAGTGCCGGGCGGCTCGTCGGGCGGCTCGGCGGCGGCGGTGGCGGCCAATATGGCGACAGCGGCCATTGGCTCGGACACCG
>JABHAA010000129.1 GCA_018674495.1 Rhodospirillaceae bacterium
GGCGGGCGAAATGATCCGCCGATGCGTCTGCGGCGCCGTCGCCGCCGGCCATAATCCGCCCCGCCAGCGCCGGGCTTAGCGACAGGCGCTCCTGGCCATAGTGTCGGGCCGACAGAATTTTGCCTTCGAGAAACGCGATATCGGCGCCGCTTGCCTCCAAATCGGCGGCGGCGCTTTTCGCGGTTAACAACAGCAACCAGCCACCCAGCACGTTGCCCATTAGGGTTAGGTACGGAAGCGAAACAACCGCCACGTCATCACTGGGCCCTTGCTCCAAAAGCCAATTTGTCGCCGCCTCCAGGCCCTGCAGAGCTTGGCTTTGGGCTGCCGTGGCCGCCGCCAGTGGACCGCTTCCGCCGCCGCTGGTGCCGGGCGCCTTCATATCGCCGATCAGCGCCAGGATCGCTGCGCCGCCGTCGCCCAAAATCTTGCGGCCCACCAGATCGCCGGCCTGGATACCGTTGGTGCCTTCGTAGATGGCGGTTATGCGGGCATCGCGCAGATGCTGCGCAGCGCCGGTTTCCTCGATAAATCCGGCGCCGCCATGAACCTGGATGCCGAGATTGGCAACCTCGATGGCGCCGTCGGAGACCCAGGCTTTAACGATTGGCGTCAAAAGGCCGAGCCGGGTGTCGAATTTTGCGCGGGTTTCCGCATCCGGGTGGCAATTGGCAAGATCGGCGCAAAGGGCCGTATAAAGGGCGACGGCGCGGTGCGCCTCGGTCAGTGATTTCATCGACAGAAGCATGCGTTTGACGTCTGGATGCTCGATAATCGGCACCGGAGCGCGGCCGCCATCTTTGGTTTTGCGCGATCCCTGCACCCTTTCTTGTGCGTAAGCGACGGCCTGCTGATAGGCCCGTTCGCTGGCGCCGACGCCTTGGATGCCAACGGTCAAGCGCGATAGGTTCATCATGGTAAACATGGCCGCGAGGCCTTTATGTTCGCCGCCAACCAAATAGCCAATCGCGCCTTCGTTGTCGCCATAGGACATGACGCAGGTGGGGCTGGCATGGATGCCGAGCTTTTCTTCAATAGAAACGCAGCGGAGATCGTTGCGCGCGCCCAAGCTGCCATCTTCGTTGACCAGGAATTTGGGCACCAGGAACAGCGAAATACCGGCCGAGCCTTCCGGCGCATCCGGCAGTCGGGCAAGCACCAGATGGATAATGTTGCTGGTCCAATCATGTTCGCCGCCGGTGATAAATATTTTTTGGCCTGTGAGCCGGTAATGATCCCCCTCCGGCACGGCACGCGTGGTCAGGCGGCCGAGGTCGGAGCCGGCGTGGGGCTCGGTCAGGTTCATGGTGGAAGTCCACTCGCCCGAAATCAGGCGGCCGAGATAGGTCTTTTTTTGCTCGTCGGTCCCATGCGCTTCCAAAAGTGCGATGGAGGAATACCCCAACAACGGTATCAATCCAAAGGCCATATTTGCCGACGTCCACATCTCGAACGCGGCAAAGGCGACCTGATTGGGCAGGCCCTGGCCGCCATTTTCCTGGGACGCCAGCATACCCGACCATCCATCTTGGGCCAGTTGCTCGAAGGCTTCCTTAAAGCCCTCCGGTGTGCGCACGACACCGTTTTCGAGCTGGCAACCGGCCAGATCACCGGGCCGGTTCAAGGGCGCCAATACATCCGAAGCAAAGCGCCCGGCCTCGTCCAATATGGCGGCGACCACATCGTCGGTGGCGTCTTCGTAACCTGGCAGCGCCGATAGAATTGCTTCACTGAGACCGGCATCTTTCAGGCAAAGGGACGATAGTTCGCGCATCGTGAAACGAATATCGTTCAGCGGTGGTGTGTATTCTGACATGGCTTTATTTCTGCAATTCCATGGATAGTTTCCGGCGGCGGGCAGTGCATGCTCCAGCCAATTTCTATGTATATCGGTTTGTTACCCGTTGTTACAAATTATTCCAATTCAGACATCAGCCATTTACACAGTTCGGTTATGATTGTTTTCATTCCAATACGGAATGCAATCACTCCCCCGGTGATTGTTTCGGTCCGGTGACACCCCGGACCGAGGGTCCGCCTCCCCGACACCACACGCGGACCAATTTTTAGACGTGAAGCCTCCCTGTAAACTCGCCGGGCTCCCCAAAGGAGCCCGGCATCCCCTTTTTAGGGAGCTTCGAATTCGAATATCTTGCCGGGGTTCATGATGTTGTCTGGATCGAAGGCGCGCTTGATGACGCGCATCATTTCCAATTCTATTGCGCTTGCGTAATGGCCAAGCTCGTCCCGTTTGACCAACCCGATGCCGTGTTCGGCGCTGATCGAGCCCCCCATGGCGATGACGATGTCATGGACAATGGTGTTGAAGTCGCCCCAGCGACCGATGAAAGCCTGTTTATCCATGCCCTCGGGCTGGGTCAGATTGAAGTGGATGTTACCGTCGCCCATATGGCCGAAGGCGCAAACCCGGATGCCCGGCATTTCCGCTTCGACCGCCGCTGTGGCGCGGGCAACGAGCGCGCAGGCGCTGGAGACCGGCACCGAAACGTCGTGCTTGATGGAGCCGCCTTCGCGGCTCTGGGCGGCGGGTATTTCTTCGCGGAGCTTCCATAGGGCGGCGGTCTGTGCCTCGCTTTCGGCGAACACAGCGTCAGCAATTTCGCCCGCTTCCAAGGCATCACCCAGGGCAGCTTCGATATCGCCGCGCAGATTGTCGCCGCTGCGGGGCGAAGTCAGTTCCAGCAATACGTACCAAGGATGGCGCTCGGCAAACGGATCGGTGCTGTCCGGAATATGGCGGACCACCAGGTCGAGCCCAATCTCAGCGATCATCTCGAACGCCGTCAGCCGGTCGCCGCAGGCGGCGCGCACCCGGTCGAACAAAGCGAGGATGTTGTTCAGATCGCTCAAGCCCGCCATCACGGTGACCTTGGCGCGGGGCAGGGGGTAGAGCTTGAGAACCGCCTTGGTGATGATGCCGAGGGTGCCCTCGGCGCCGATGAACAGATGCTTCAGATCATAGCCGGTGTTGTCTTTGCGCAAGCCGCCGAGGCCGCTCCAGACGCGGCCGTCGGCAAGCACCACTTCCAGACCCAAAACCAGATCGCGGGTGTTGCCGTAGCGCAGCACGCCGACACCGCCGGCATTGGTGGAGAGATTGCCGCCGATGCGGCAGCTTCCTTCTGCGCCGAGGCTTAGAGGGAACAGGCAGTCTTTCGCTTCGGCGGCATCTTGGATGTCCGCCAGGATGCATCCCGCCTCCACCGTCATGGTGTGATTGAGGGCATCCACTTTGATGATTTTGTTCAGCCGTTCGGTGCTGATGATGACGCCGCCATCGGCGACGCCGCCGCCGACCAGCCCGGTATTGCCGCCCATGGCGACCATCGGAACCTTGCCAGCGGCGCACAGTTTGACGATTTCGGCCAGGGTTTCGGTATCGCCAGGGCGCACGACCGCGTCGCAATTGCTGTCCATCAGCCCGCGCTCTTCCGCTTCGTAGGGCGCGCGGTCTGCCGCGTCGGTCAAAACGCCGCCGCTGCCGACGATGGCTGTTAACTTTTCGGCGAATGCATTGGATAAGGGCATCTTGGTCTAATACAGCACCAAAAAGCGGTTGGCTATTGCCGATTTGCGGCGCGCTGGAGGCGGTCGTTGATGGCCCGCCCGAGGCCGGTCTCGGGGATCGGCATCACGGCGATGGCGACCACGCCGGGCGCATCCAGGCGGCGCAGATAAGCGAACAGATTGGCCGCCGCTTCGGTCAGGTCGCCGCCAGCACTCAAATTGAGGACGCTACCCGGCGCGCCGGCGCCGAATGCCAGCAACACCTCATCGGCCTTGGCGGCGGCGGCGTTAAGGCGCAGCCGGGCGTTGGTGGCGTAGTGACGGCTCAGCATACCCGGCGACTTGATGGCGCTGTCACCGGGCGCTTGTACCGGCGCGCCGAGCAGCCGGGCGATGTCTTCGCCGGTCACGCCGCCCGGGCGCAGCAAGCCCGGGTCCGGCGCGGTCAAATCGATAACCGTGGATTCAAGGCCAATGCGGCACTTCCCGCCATCGACGATACAAGCGATGCCGTCGCCGAAGGAAGCCGCCACATGCGCCGCCGTGGTTGGGCTGACGGCGCCGGATGGATTGGCCGACGGCGCCGCGATGGCGAAGCCAGAGCGGGCCAGCAAGGCTTGCGCGATTACTTGATCTGGGGCCCTAAGCGCAACCGTATCCAGGCCGGCGCTGACCAGGCGGGAAAGCTTTGCACCAGGGCTGCGCGGCAAAATAAAGGTGAGCGCGCCCGGCCAGAATTCCCGCGCCAGGGTTTCGGCCGTATCGTTCCAGACGCAGAATTCCTTTGCATGGGCGGCGTCCCTGACATGCACGATCAAGGGGTTGAAGCTGGGCCGGCCCTTGATTTGGAATATATTGGCCACCGCCTTGTCGTCGCTCGCATCGGCGCCGAGGCCATAAACCGTTTCGGTGGGAAAGGCGACCAACTCGCCGGCACGCAAGGCGTTTGCTGCTTGTTCCAGGCCCGCGTCATCGGGCTCCAGGATTGCGGTTGCCATGACCTATTCCGCCGGGCATCCCAAGGCAATGAAGTGGGGATTGAGGATATCGTCCTTGCCGTACAGCAAATCAACACCGTCCAGGCTTTTGACGCTGCCGCCGGCAGCCGTCAGCACTGCGTGGGCGGCGGCGGTGTCCCATTCGGAGGTGCCCGCCAGGCGCGGATAGATATCCGCCTCGCCAGCCGCGATCAGGCAGAATTTGAGCGACGAGCCGCTTTGGATTTTGCCCTTCACGTTATAGGCGGAGAGGAAATCATCCTCGGCGCCCCGGTGCGAGCGCGACGTGACCGCGACCATGCCGTCGGCGGCGGGAGCACGGGCGGCGATGGCGTGCGCTGACACGCCCTTGCTTTCGGCGAAGGCGCCGGGCGGGCCACCCCAATACATCTGATCCTTGGCCGGTGCGTAGACAACGCCGAATTTTGGCAGTCCGTTCGCCACCAGGGCAATATTGACGGTGAACTCGTCCAGCCGTTTGACGAATTCCTTGGTGCCATCGAGGGCGTCCACCAGCCAAAAGATACCGCCGGAAATATCGGCGCGCTCACCGGCGGCATAAATCTCCTCGCCAATGAACGGGATGTCCGGGGCCAACTGGGCCAGCGAGCGCTGGATATGATTTTCGGATTTCTCGTCAGCCTCGGTCACCGGCGTGCGGTCATCCTTGGCGCGGACGGCAAATTCGGAATTATAGATTTCCATGATGATGACGCCGGCCTCGCGGGCGATGCGGCGCACCTCTTCGATCAAATCGGGGGTCACTTCAAATTCACTCATCTCAGGCTCTCTTATTTTTGCATGTGGATGTCATTCGAGGGCGTCTTGCCGCCGATCAGCACGAAGGCGATCTGGCAGGGCGCATCGGATCGATTGGCCCAGCCGTGCCAAGTGGCACGCTGCACCAGAACGTCGCCGGTATACATGGTCACCTCGTCATCGCCGTCCAGCTCCATGACGCATTCGCCGGCCAGCACAATGGCGTAGTCGATGGTGTCGGTGCGGTGCATATAGGCTTCCTTGCCCGGCATCAATTCAATGATGCGAAAGATCGAGCCGCGCTCGGGCGGCTCGATATCGAGGCTCGCGTAAGCCGGATCATCACCGCCTTCGATCTCTGCGGGGGTATCTTCGGTCATCCAAAGAACGCTGTTTGAATTGCCCGAACGGAGCTGGGTAACATTGTCCATGACGCTATCGAAACTGACGATAGCTTTGCCGTCGGCATCATGGTCGGTGACGATACGGCGGATATTGATCGCCATAATATTAGCCCTCCCCAATGGGTGATAGGTGATTTCCGGCGCTGACTGTTAGCAGAAAAATTTGGCTATTGCAGCCCCTATGACGGGGTCCAGAATTCGTCTGCGTTGTCCATCTCTTCCGACGAAACGCCCTCGGTCACATAGCGCCACGCCTGCACGGTGGCGGACCAATGGTCATCGGGAAGCCCCGCCTTGCGCTTCAAATGGGTGAAGAATTCTTGTGGCTCGGGCAGTTGCTCCCAGACCACCGGCAGGAAGACGCCGCGCTTGTCCTGGTCCTGCAACACAACCCCGTCCAGGCCGGGGCGCAACTGCGATACCAGATCGGCCTCGGAAGAAAAATTCATCGGCACCTGCGGGCTCAGGACCGAAATATGCATGGTGATGTCGTGTTGGCTTAATTCTTCAGCGGCGAGCGGCTTGAAGCGCGGATCGCGAAACGCGGCGCGCCCCGCGTTTTCGGCGGCATCGGTAATCAATGGCCGGTGCGCCTGGATCGAGCCGATGCAGCCGCGAAGATTGCCGTCCTTGTTGAGGGTGACAAAACAGGCGCCGTTATCGTGCAGGGGTTCGGGGAAATCCTTCATCTCCAGGCGCATCTGTTTCTGCCCGCCAAGATGGTTGAGAATGGTCGCCGCGCCCAGTTTCAAAAGACTGGAGCCATGCGCATCCAGCATCGCGCGGGTCTGGCCGCCGAACGCGTCTTCCGTCTCTTTGCGCGCGCCGCCCTCCCTAAACAGCCAGGATCCGTAGCCCACAACCTTGTCCTTGGTGCCCGCCGTATCGCCCGAATTGCGCACGTCCAGCGTCTGAACCTGCATCCCCTTTTGCCGGGCGAGGCTCAACAAAGGCCGGATCGAATGGCGCCCGCAGGCCGCCTCGTCGCCGAGGCCGAGCCCGTCCAACCGCTCGATGGCTTGGCGCGCCGCATCGTCGCTTTTTTGTGCGTCGGCATAGGGCAGATAATGGCTCAAGTCGGATGAAATCAGGATCAGCGTTTCCGGCCCGCCCCAAAGGGCTTCCATAACTTCCATCACCTCTTCCGATGTCGCCTGACCGACGATCAGCGGCACGATGGAGAATTGCTCAAGCACCACCTGCAAAAACGGCAGATGCACTTCGAGGGCATGATCATCTTTGTGGGTGTCGTCAAAGACGCTGACCTGGGGCAGGGCCAGAATTTTCCGCGCCAACCCTTGATCGACAGGCACGTTACCCAGCGGCGTCGCAAAGCTGTCCGCCGACGGCAAGGCAAGGCCGCGCACCGCCACCCGGTGGCAGGGGCCGAGCAAGACAACCCGGCGGATAATGCTCCCGGCCGGTGCCAGCGCGTTATAGGCGGCGGCGGCGGTCAGCCCGGAATAGACATAGCCGGCATGGGGCGCGATTACGGCCTTTGGCGGCGGGCCGTCAGAAACGCCGATTTCCGTTTTGGCGCGCTCTAGATATTGGCGCACCGAGGCTTCCAGCTCAGCCCGCTCGCCGGGATAGAACGTCCCCGCCACGGCGGGCGGGCGGACATTGGATTTGGCGAAAGTTCGTGCGGTTACGAGGGCCATAATTTCATCTTACGGACCCGTCGCATTCCCGTCCACGCATTAAAAATGGGCGGGCAGACCTTTCTTCGCTTACTCCTATTCACCTATGATGGCTAAACGATCCGACCGTTGCAGTGTCCATCAGCTTGGCAAAGTTCTGGCTGTTGACGCTGATCAGGGTGCGGTGGTCGCCGGCTTCGAAATGCATCCTGTCGTGCCCCTTGAGACTCTCGTCGAGAACCACTGGAAGCCCGTAGGCCGGGCCCACCGGCGGCACCGCGCCGATCTCGCAATCGGCAAACAGCACATCCAGTTCCTGCTCGGTCACCAGAGAGAGATCGCGATCAAGCAGCTTTTCCAGTGTGTGCACTTCAACCCGGTGCGTGCTCGGCACAACGGCCACCACATAGCCTTCGTCGTCGTGAAACACGACCGCTTTTGCCAGATCATCGCCGCTGACCGAAGCGACCTCGGCGCTCATCGAACTTGATCCCGTCAACACGTGGGTAACGGTTTCAAACTGGATATCGTTATCGGCTAGAAATTTGTTTAGTTTTCTTGCAATCGTCATTGGTCTGTTCCTTGTCAAAATATTCGGTAACAGCCACCGCCGAATGTCTTCGCCGCCTGCTCATGGGCTTAAGGGTGGCCATCACCCGATCCATGCTCATTCGCTCGCCAAAGCGTCCCAACAGCATAGCGCGGCCAGCAAATTTGGCATTGATGCCCATCAAGGCATTGCCAATGTTCTGGCCAAATTTGTGCTATACTCCTCCCATGGACGCGGAAGTTTATCCTGGCGCGCACCCGGCGCGCTATTTTCACACCTTGGACGATGGCCGGGTGCAGTGCGACCTATGTCCGCGCTTTTGCATATTGCGCGATGGCCAGCGCGGGCTGTGTTTTGTGCGCGCCGCCGAAAATGGCGCCATGGTGCTGACCACCTATGGCCGCTCGTCGGGCTTCTGTATCGATCCGGTGGAGAAAAAGCCGCTGGATCATTTCCTGCCGGGAACGCCGATCCTCAGTTTCGGTACGGCGGGCTGCAACCTGACCTGTAAGTTTTGCCAGAACTGGGATATCTCCAAATCCCGCCAATTCGACCGGTTGCAGGATCAGGCGACGCCGGAGATGATCGCCGAGGCGGCGCGTATCACCGAATGCAAGAGCGTTGCCTTCACCTACAACGATCCGGTGATCTTTTTGGAATACGCCGTCGACGTGGCCGAAGCCTGCCACGCAAAGGGCATCAAGACGGTGGCGGTGACGGCGGGCTACATTACGGAAGAGCCCCGCGCTGAGTTTTTTCAGCACATGGACGCCGCCAACGTGGATCTGAAGGGGTTCACCGAAAAATTCTACAACGAGCTTTGCACGTCCAGCCTGGCCTCGGTCCTGGAAACGCTGAAATATTTGAAGCACGAGACCGATGTGTGGTTCGAGATCACCACGCTTTTGATCCCCGGCCAGAATGATTCAGAAGCAGAATTGCACGCCGAATGCGCCTGGATAGCGGAAAATCTGGGCAATGACGTGCCCTTGCATTTCTCCGCCTTCCATCCCGATTGGAAAATGCGCGATATCGAGGCGACGCCGGCGGATACTTTGCGCGGCGCCCGCGCCATCGCCCACGAATATGGGCTCCGCTATGTCTATGTGGGCAACGTGCACGATGCGGATTCATCCAGCACCTATTGCCATCAATGCGGCGAGGTCCTGATCGGGCGCGACTGGTATCAGCTATCCACCTGGAACTTGACCGAAACCGGCGCCTGCACGTCCTGCGGCACCCAATGCGCCGGCATATTCGATGGGCCCCCCGGCACCTGGGGCCGGCAGCGGAAACCCTTGCGCCTTCGCGCTAAGGCTTGATCTTTATTCAGGATCAAGGCCGTCCAGATATTCGGGCACGGCCTGAAATTCGATCCGCTGCCAGGGGAAGGTGTCGTCGATATCGGTATCGTCCCAACCGAGATCGATGGGGTGCGACATCTCCATGCAAACCAACGCCAAGGTATAGAGATTGCGCTCCCCCGCCGTCAGCGCGGCGGCGTCCTTGGGCTGTAAATAGGCGATCATGCGGTCCAGCTCGGCCACCACTTTGTCGTAGAAGGCGCGCACCGTTGCCAGGTCGCTGGTCACCCGTTTGACGTGGCGGCCATGTTCGTCGGCGATCAGCCAGTCGGGACCGATATCGGCAAGCGCTTCGAAGCCGGCGGGCAGTTCAATATTGGCCATGATCCTATTCCCCCCGGTTACCGAGCATGTCGCCGGCAACCTTGAAGTGGTGCTGCACGGCGATCTCTTGCTGTGACAATTGCAGATGGGTTAGCTGGCCCGACGACAGCATTTGGTGCTGGGCTTCCAAGGTATTCAAATCCTCGAACACCACCTGGCGGGCGCGGGAGCGGACAAACTCCTGGCTGATACGTTCGCCCAGGTCTTTTGGCGGATAAAGGTAAACCGTACCTATAAACTCCGTGTGGTTCACATCGATGGGCCAGAACTGCATTTCCATCAGCCGGTGATTGCTGACCGCCATCACGATATTGGGAAAGAATTGGACAATATCGAAGGCCCAGTTATCAACCCGGCCTGGATTGACGCCGGGCGGCATGCCGGTCATGTCGCCGTCAAAGGACGGGATGCAGCGCTTGCCCCAGTTCCAGGCGATGGCCTCGGCGGCGGTATATTTGTGATCGGGATTGGCCGGCGCCGAATAGCGGTGATGGCGCTCGAACAGTTCCATCCAGGGCCGGTGGCGCTGCGGATTGACCCGTCCACCCTGATAGTCGGGCACCGAATTGTGGTGAATATATTTGGTGTGATAGCCTTCAATGAACGAATTGACGGCCAGGTTCCAATTGCAGTTGACCACCACCCGCATGCGCGTGGCGCACACCAGGCGGTCAAAATAGCCCTCGTACTGGCCGTACATCTCGCCCAGCCATTCGGCCAAATTCACCGATGGCTCTTTTTCCAGATTGATAAACACCAAGCCTTCCCAGCATTCCGTATGCACTTGGGGCAGGTTCAGCTTGGAACGGTCGAGATCGCGAAACTGATGCTCGTCGGTGATCGTGCCGAGGGTGCCATCGGTCTCGAACGTCCAACCGTGAAAGCCACAAGTGAGGTAGCGCGAACAGCCTGCGCCGCCGCGCACCAGCTTATTGCCCCGGTGGGTGCAGAGATTGTGGAAGCAGCGGACCTGGCCGTCCTCGCCGCGCACGATTAATAGCGAGGTTTTCAAGAACGGCAGATCGCGAACCATGTGGCTGCCCTTTTCTGGCACGTCGCTTTCGCGCCCGATGTACAGCCAGGAGCGGCGGAAGATGCGCTCGCGCTCCGCATCGAAATGGGCCTCGGTCAGCAATTCGCCGACCGGCACCCGGGTCTGAAGCCCATCGGTTTCGCCCTGGAATTGGGATTGGAAGCCATCATCCATGATCATTCTCCCCGCATATAATTGTGCCCCTCAATAAAGCAAACCCTATTCCCGTTCGGGTTTCAACCGACATTTTACAGAAATCTGCCGTCAAACCGCTAAATTCCGCCAAGAAATCGAGCCAGTAATTACATAAAATTCAAATAAAATTATCATATAAAGTAAATAAACTATGTTTTTATTTTATGTTTATTTTATATAAATAATTTAATATTGAATTAATATTTGGATTATGATTTATTTATCTTAACGATGATAAGTTATTAAATATAAAACATAATCATTATTTAACAGAATTCCAGAAAACGGAGCGAAAATTATGGCAGATTCATCGACTGACGCGACCCCCACCGAAGGCGATATTGAAATCAAATCCGAAGAACCCCCCGAAGGGTCGGAAGAAGGTGCCCCGGAAACCTTGGACGGTGAAGAAACCGAAACCGAAGACGAGAGCGGCGACGAAACTGCCGAAGGCGAAGACGTGGCCGAAGGTGACGAAGACGTTGATTCCGGATTGGAACTGGCGTCCGGCGTGACCACGCTTTTATCCCTGGACGGCGACGCCGACGGCGAGGCGGAAGCGGAAGAAGAAGCCGAAGATAGCGACGATGCCGACGATACCGATGATGATGGCGCCTCAGACGTTGCCGCAGCCCCGGACACTCCGGATGTGCCGGACGTCCCGCCGGCACCGGCGCGGGGACGCTTCGAGTTCTCCGACGCCGGCGAGCCGGGCATCGATCTAGGTGCATCCAGATCGGATTTCGGCGCCAGCTTTGATGCGCCATCATTTGAATTCACGGCCTCAAGCCGGGGGCCAAGCCCGTCTGATTTTGTCACCGCCGCCGATGATAAAGTTATCGGCGATGGATCCGACGAAATCCTGGACGGTAGCGCCGATACCGACGTGGTCTTCGCCAAGAAAGGCGATGACACTGTATCGGGAATGGACGGCGACGATTGGCTGCGCGGCGGCCACGGGGACGATACGCTCGACGGCGGCGCCGGCTCCGACGTTGTGGACGGCGAGAAGGGCGACGATGCCCTCGAATACACCTTGTCCGAAAACATTGGCGCCGTGGATTACTACGACGGCGGCAAGGGTAACGATACTTTGCGCCTGACCCTGACGGCGGAAGAATATGACGAATTGGCGGAAGAGCTGGACTCTCTCGAAGCCTGGATGGCGGACACCGCCAACACTAACAATTCCGCCGGCCACGCCTTCAACGACAAAAGCGTCAACTCCGACAAGCATCCTACTTTCGAAACCTCGTTCGGGCTCAATATCCGCAATATAGAAAACCTGGAAATCAACGTCCTCGAAGCCGAAGAGCCGGAAGAAGAGCCGGAGACCGATCCTAGCGGTGGAGACAGCGGCCCGGTGGTTATTGATCTGGCCGCCACGTCCACCGAAACCGGCACCAGCGAGGTTGGCGAGATCATCACCAGCGACGGCGCGTTGTCGATCGAAAGTGTCAGCGTCACCTTGTATCCCGATTCCATCGTCAACGTATCGCTGGATGTGGAAGTGTCCGAACTGCCGCCGGTGTTCGACGTGTTCATGGTGCAGGACTTGTCGGGCTCCTTCTATGACGATCTGCCGCAAGTGCAGACCAACCTGCTGGAATTGTGGGATAGCTTAAGCGCCGATTACGATGTCCAGTTCGGCCTTGGCAGTTTTGTCGATAAGCCGCTGGCCAACTTCGGCTCTTCCTACTATCCCGATTACACCTACAATACCGATCTCGCCATAACCGATGACCGCGAGATTTTTGCCGACACGTTGGATTCCCTCTACACCCAATCGGGCGCCGATGCGCCGGAATCCCAATTGGAAGCGTTGGTCCAGGTGGCCGTGCGCGGCGGTGATGAAATCGGTTTCCGCGATGGCGCCGAACGCTTCGTCGTCCTCTCGTCCGATGCGCCCTATCACGAGGCCGGCGATTTCGCCGAGGCGCTGGATATGCTGCTCGGCTATTACGGTGATGCCGTCTATGATATGTATCCCGAACTGGTGGACCCGGTAGCCAACGACTATGACTCCGAAGTCACATCCTACGATGCGGCCACCGGCACCTATTCAGAGATCGAGGATTACCCGGCGGTGAAAGTCGTCGGCGAAATGCTGGCCGCCGCCAACATCACGCCGATCTTCGCGATCGCCAATTGGACCGGCTACAATACCACCGGGCTCTATCAGGATCTGGTGGACGGCTGGGGCTTCGGTTATGTGACAGAAATTTCGAGCGATTCCTCGGATCTTTTCGGCGCCATCACAACCGGCCTTACAGAAGCCGAGATCAGTCTGGATATATCCATCGACAGCGATGATTACGGATACGTGACTTCGGTGACGCCGGAATCCTACGCCGATGCTGGCCCCGGCACCTATACCTTCGATTTGACCTTGGAGATGCCGGAAGACAGCGTTGATTATTCCTCCGACAGCATCACGCTCAATATCGACGGCTACGGCTCCATCAATTTCGACGTGGAAATCGCTCTCATCGATGCCGTCGGCGGTGAATTTGATGACACACTTCTCGGTAGCGCCGCCTCCAACACCCTATCGGGCATGGGCGGCGACGATGTTCTGGATGGCCGCGAAGGCTCGGACACGCTGACGGGTGGCATAGGCTCCGACACCTTTGCTTTTACCGCAAGCGACGGCAGCGTCGATACCATCACAGATTTCGAGATCGGTACCGGCGGTGATGTGCTGGATTTTTCCGGGTTGATCTCGGGCTTCGCGGACGGCCTGGCCATTGGCGATTTTATCAAACTTGTGGAAAGCGGCGATGCGACCTCGGTCTATGTTGACGCCGACGGCGGCGCCGACGACTTCTCCGAAGTGGTTGTCCTGGACGGCATCACCGGCGCCGACGCCGAGGTCATGGCCGAAGACGGCAACCTCGCCATGGTGTGATAATTCGATAAAAAGTAAACGGTCACCGATTTAAACCGGTGACCGTTTACCAAATTATTTGAATGCGCGCGGCCAACGAATTTGGCCCCTGGCTATTCAATCGACCGGCTAATCCGACCCAATTCCGGATACCGCGCATCAGTCAGGATGAACAACCTTTACAAAAGGAACGAAGGTAGGGGGCTTGAGACTACGGGCTGGCGCGTTTCGCGGCAGCGGCTGGATCGGGAAAGAGTGTGGAACGGTCTTCCGCGACTTGCATTGTTCAATTTTTGTTCTAAATAGATACATAAATACATAGGCCTTTTGGCCATCGTGGCTTGCGAGGGGTGCGCTAAAAATGATGATAAATGGGGATGGTAGATTTCGCCAAAACATGGCGCATCTGACGGGCCAAAAACCATACTTATCCATACCAATCCCTACCAAACCATACCAGATATTCACACAAATTATGTCGCGTTTCCGGCCCGGCCCTTTACCCGTGGCGGGGATATGCTAAACGAATATCTATCCCAACTGCGCCGATCAGGTTCTGATTCCGAGATATGAAAAAAAGCTGGATAATTTTCGCGGCCAAGGTGGCCGTATCGGGCGGGCTGTTGTGGTTTATCGCCGCCAATTTCGATATCGGCGCGTCGGCCGCCAGGTTGCGCCAATTGGATATGGGCTATCTGTTGACGGCGCTGGGCGTCTTTATCCTATTGCTGGCCAACAACACGCTCCGCTGGCGCACCGTGATGCGTGCCATCGACGCCGTGCTGCCCCTCTGGCAAAGCTTTCAAATCCTCTATGTGGGCGTCTTTTTCAATCAAACCCTGCCGTCGTCGGTGGGCGGCGATGCAGTGCGCATGATCTTGGCCCGCAAACATGGCTTAAGCCTGCAAGGCGCCGTCAACGGGGTGATGCTGGAAAGGGTGGTCAATGTCTTTGGGCTGATCGTGCTGGTGGTGGCGACGCAGCCGTTCCTGCTGGCCCGCATCGGCGACAATCCGGCGAAATTTGTATTCCCGGCCCTGGCAGCCGTCGCCGTTGCCGGCATCGTGTTTCTGATGCTGCTCGACCGCATTCCGGAACGCTACCGGCGCTGGTCGCTGGTGCGCGGCGCCGCCAATCTGGCCGGCGATACCAAGCGCCTGTTCCTGGCGCCGGCGCGCGCCATGGCGGCGGTTGGGTTCGGTATCCTCGGCATGGTCCTGTTATCGCTGATGGTTTATTTCATTGCGCTGTCGCTGGGCATCGCCGTCAGTCCCATCGATTGCCTTGTGCTGGTGCCACCGGTGATGCTGATCGCCTCAGTGCCGATTTCCATCGCCGGCTGGGGATTGCGGGAGACGGCCATGGTCGCCGCCTTTGGGTTTGTTGGCGTTGCCGAGGGCGATGCTTTTGTGCTGTCGCTGTTGTTCGGCCTCGCCGGTATTGTCGCCGCCTTGCCGGGCGGGCTGATATGGCTGCTCGGCGGCTACCGGCAAGAAGCGGCGGATGAAGACTGATGTCATGCAAGTGATTTGTGCTTTCAATTGGGCGCGCCCAGGTTACAGTTCTTCGAAGATAGTCTGGACAAAAATACGAACGAGGTTTTCATGAAAATTTCCTTTGCCAAGCCGGCCTTGCCGGGAACCGGAACTGCCGTCGTCGCCGCCCTTGCAAAGGGCGTGCTGACGCCATCTGCGCAAAAGCTGGACGCCAAATCAGGCGGCGCGATAAAACGCGCCATCCGCGCAAGCCGCTTTGAGGGCAATAAGGGTCAGAGCCTGAACATCATCGCGCCGGCGAGCACGCGGCTGGAACGGATCATGGTGGTTGGGCTCGGTAAGGGCACCGACGTGACCGATCTGGAAATGCAGAAGCTGGGCGGTACCATCTATGCCGGCACGCGGCGCATCAAAAGCGGCAAGGTCGCGATATCGGTGGACCCGGTGTCCGATGCCAACATGACGGCCGCTGAAATGGCCGCGCAGATCGCCTTTGGCGCGCGCCTCCGCTCTTACCGGTTCGACAAATACCGGACCAAGGAAAAGGCGTCCGACAAGCCGTCGCTGAACGCGCTCACCATCCAATGCGGGCGTTTTGCCGATGCCAAGAAAGCCTATGCGTCTTTGGGGAAAATCGCCGATGGCGTCTTCTTCACCCGCGATCTGGTGTCCGAGCCGGCCAATATCATTTATCCCGACACGCTCGCCAAACAAGCCAAGACTTTGGAGAAACTGGGCGTCAAGGTGGAGATACTGGGCGAAGCCGCCATGCGCCGCCTCGGCATGGGCGCGCTTCTGGGTGTCGGCCAGGGCAGCGACCGGGATTCCAAAATGGTGGTCATGCAATGGAACGGCGCCGGGACTGGCAAGGGCAAGGCAAATGCTCCCATCGCCTTCATCGGCAAGGGCGTCACCTTCGATACCGGCGGCATCTCGATCAAGCCGTCGGCGGGCATGGAAGACATGAAGTGGGACATGGGCGGCTCCGGCGTGGTCATCGGTTTGATGAAGGCGTTGGCCGGGCGCAAGGCCAAGGTGAACGTGGTCGGCGTCGTCGGCCTGGTCGAAAACATGCCGTCGTCCAAGGCCCAGCGGCCTGGCGATATCGTCACCTCCATGTCGGGTCAGACCATCGAAGTTTTGAACACCGACGCCGAGGGACGGCTGGTTCTGGCCGACGCGCTCTGGTACTGCAAGGAGCGCTTCAAGCCCAAATTCATGATCAACCTGGCAACCCTCACGGGCGCCATAATCGTCTCGCTTGGCAGTGAGCATGCGGGTCTGTTCTCCAACAATGACCGTCTATGCGAGCGGCTTTCATCTGCTGGGGAGGCGGTTGGCGAGCTGGTTTGGCGCCTGCCGATGAGCGACGCCTATGACAAGATGATCAATTCCGACGCCGCCGACATGAAAAATATCGGTGGCCGGGGTGCCGGCTCTATCACCGCCGCCCAATTCCTGAAGCGCTTCGTCGGCGATACCCCCTGGGTGCATATCGACATTGCCGGCGTCACCTGGTCGAAGGGCGATAAGCCAACGGTGCCGAAGGGCGGCACCGCGTTCGGCGTCCGCCTTTTGGAACGGCTGGTCGCCGATCATTACGAAGGCTAGTAGCCGGGGCCGATGACCGACGTCGCCTTCTATCATTTGCAGCGCTCGCCTCTGGCGGCGGTGTTGCCGGCGTTGTTGCAGCGGACGCTTAGCGCGGGCAAGCGCGGGCTGGTGGTGACCGGATCGGAAGAACGGTGCGAGGATTTGAACGCGCTTCTTTGGACGCAAAACCCAAACGGCTGGCTGCCCCACGGCAGCGCCAAGGACGGCGCGGCAGAGGTGCAGCCGGTATGGCTGACCAACAGAGACGAAAATCCCAACGGCGCCGAGTTCGTGTTCCTCACCGACGGCGCCGAGGTGGCCGATCTGGGCCAGTTCGAGCGTGGTTTTGATCTCTTTGACGGTAACGACGAAGCCGCCCTGGAAGCCGCCAGAGGACGCTGGCGGGCGCTCAAAGACAGCGGCCACACGCTCACCTACTGGCAGCAAAACGAAGCCGGTAAGTGGCAGGAGAAATCCGTCTAGACAGGCTTTATTGCGGGCAGGCGTTTTCCTTATAGCTTTTGAGAACGCGCGCCCGCAAGCGCTCGCCGGCGTGCGGGTTTTTCAAGGAAAAGCGCGAGGTCTTGGGCGCCGGGCCGAGGGCTGAGAGCGCCATAATCCAGGTGCCACAGGCCCTGGTCCCGTCGCCCTTGGCTATGAAAAGGTTGGCCATATGATCGTGCTGAATGGCCATGCCGGCCGAGTTTTTCAAATCGGTCTCCAGCGCCAGAGATTGCCGGTGCAGCTCCAGGGCACGGTCCAGGTTGCCTTCGCGCGTCTGGACAAGTGCCAGCCGGCGCAACTGGTTTGAACGGCTGGCGCGTTTCAGACGGGACTCTGACTTGGGTTGCTCGGCGGTCGGCGCGGCGGGCTCAACGATGGCCGAATATTGCGGCGGCGGCGCCAGCGGATCGGGCCCGGTGGTCAGCAGCATCACCAGCGTGCCAATGATGAAAACCATGAACAGGATCCAGATCAGATTGTTCTTGAAGGATTTCATGGCGCTCCCGGTCTGACTGTATCGATCTTGATTAAGGTTCTTTGGGTTCGAACTTCATGATCCTGACGGCGACAGGCACCAGGCCGATGATAAAGAAAAAACGAATTAACTGATGGCTGACTATAAACGCAATATCCGCTCCGAGGCCAAACCCGACGATGGTCATTTCGGCAAAGCCGCCCGGCGCGAAAGCCAGAATAAGCGCCGGCGCCGGAATTTCCGAGGCGAAAGTGGCGAGCCAGGCGAAAAGGACCGCCAGCCCCATCATCATGTAAGCGGCGATGACGGCGTGCACCAACTGGACGCCGACGGTTTTGAGCCGGATGTTTTTGAAGGTGGCGCCGATACGGGCGCCGATTACGAGCTGAGCGAAGGCGACAAGCCCATCGGGAATTTGCCAGCTTCCGACGCCGGCGACCGACAAAAATCCGATCAGGATCATCGGCCCCAGCAGCAGCGGTACAGGCACCCGCAGGCGCTTGGCTACCAGGGCACCGACTATGGCGAGGGCCAGAATCACCGGGAAATCTATCGGCGCCATATCGGTCAGCGTGGCGCCTGTGCCGACGATGCCGGTGGGCTCGTAGCCGGCCAGGAAACGAAAGGCTATCGGGAAGGTAATGACCGGGAGTACCATGCGGATCGACTGGATCATCGATATCAGCCGCTCATCGCCGCCATAATGGCGGCCCATAAGGGCCATCGGAATCATGCCGCCGGGGTTGGCGGAAAAATAGGCGGTTACCGGATCGTGCCCGGCGAAGGCGCGAAAATAGGCCATGACAATGGCCGTGGTGATGGTCACGCTGATCAGCAGGGTAACAATGCTGGGTAGCCACGTGAGGATTTGTTCGGCGAAGTCCGGCGAGATGGTGGTGCCGAAAAAGACACCAAGCACGCCGATCATCAGCGAGCGCGGCCATTCCGGCATCCAGATATTGACGCCTGAGAGAGCCGCGATAGTGACCCCAAACAACGGGCCCAGCATCCAAGGCAGCGGCATGCGCAGCCAGCCAAATATGAGGGCGCCGGCGAGCGCGATGAACAACGCTAGCGCCAGCTCCCACTTGTGCTGGCGCACTTCATTGACATGGAAAGATAGCTTCGCCAATGGGCCGGACCGGGCCCTAGAACAACCCTTCGATCTGGCCCGTCTCGTTGACGCTGATATTGTTCGCCGCCGGAACTCTTGGCAGGCCGGGCATGGTCA